>JAQCNN010000282.1 GCA_028275005.1 Salinirussus sp. | reverse complement strand
ACCTGGGGCCCCTCGACGACGTCCTCGACGCTGCAGGTGAACTGGTAGTGGGCGTGGGGGTACTTCGCGCCGTTCTCGTGGTTCTTGACCGAGACCTTCGCGATCTGCTCGCGGGTGGTCCCAAACTGGTGCATGTGGCGGGTGGCGCGCATCCCAAAGAAGGCGGGCATGGTCACGCCCCGGCCCCGCCAGACCTGGTCGAGGGCCGCCCCCTCGATCAGCCCCTCGGCGGAGTCGCGCATCTTCTCGGCGCCCAACACCAGCGCCACGTCGGCCTGGCCCGCCCGGACGGCGGTGGTCGCCTGCCGGAAGGCCGTGCTTCCGGTCGCACAGGCGTTCTCGACCCGGCTGGAGGGGATGCCAAAGAGGCCCGTGGAGTGGGAGGCCCCTAACCCGCTGGAAGCGTCGTTGGCGATGTCGAGTGTGCCGAAGAAGGCGGCGTCGATCTCCCCGGGCTCGATCCCGTGGTCGACGTCGGCGACCGCGTCCATGAAGGCCTTCTCGGCCATCTCGTCGAGTGACTGCTCGAACAGCTCGCCGAAGTCGATGATACCGGCGCCGGCGACCGCGACATCTCTCATAGCCGGTCACCCCGTGGGCGCTTGAACTTGAAGGAGTTCACCGGCAGGCCGTCGATATCGAACATCGTCCGGAAGTCGGCCTCGGCCTCCATCCCGATCTCGACGTCGTCGGGGTCGGTCTCGGTGAACAGGCCGTACACCCGGGCAGGCTCGCCGTTGCCCTCCTGGGGGATGTCGACCACCGCGACGGGCAGCGGCGTCTCGAACTCGCCGGGCAGGCGCTGCTGGACGACGTAGGACTGGACCGTCCCGCGCTCTTCGAGCTGGACGTCGTTCCAGTCGGGGTACTCGCCACACCGCTTGCAGACCTCACGGCGCTCGGGGATGGTGACGTAGCCACAGGAACCGCACTCCTTGCCCTCGAGCCGTTCGTTTGCCGCGCGGTCGCGGACGAAGGGCGGCTCGTGCATCAGGCGTCACCCCCGAGCCGTTCGCGGAAGGAGCGGTGTTTGGCGTACGTGACGTACTCCTTGCTGTCGAGATACTCCTGAACTGTCATCTCTGGTGTCGTGTCCGTCGTGACGTCGACCGCGATGGCGTCGCTGCCGCCGGGGCCGTAGGAGGCCAGCAGGACCCGCTCGCCGGCCGCCGCCTCGTCGAGCGCCGCCGCGAGGTCGAGCAGGACGCCGCCGGCGCCCGCGTACCCGACCGAGTCGAAGGTGCTGTGCAGGGCCGCGTCCAGGCCAACGGCGCCGGCGGCCCGCTCGCCCCAGCCCCCGTCGTGTTCGGGGAAGACGCCGTGGTCGACACCCTCCGCCAGTCCGTCGACCGCGCCGGTGACCGCCTCGATGTAGTTCTTCCGGTTGAATCGGCCGTCACCCGAGACGGGCGAGTCCCCGCGCTTGAACCGGCCGACGTAGCCCGTGGTGTGGCTGGCGGTCTCAGCGACCGCGCCGACCTGCTCGTCGCCGAGCACGAGCGCGCCGGCACCCGCGCCCGCCGTCTCGAGTTCGTCACTGTCGGGGTCGGCCCGGAGGACGTCGGCCGCAACGACGAGTGCGGTCTCACAGTCGTTTGCCACGGCGTCGCGGGCGGCGAGGGTGGCGTCGGTGGCCGCACGCGCCGAGCCCTGGAAGTCACCCGTCCGGAGGTCGGTCCCGGCGCCGACCGCGTGGCCGACGTGGGCCGCGACGCCGCGCTCGTCGAAGGGGTCGGAGGTCGTCGCGGCGAACACCGCGTCCACCGCCGTGCCGTCGGCGTCCGCGTTCGCGAGGGCGTTTTTCGCTGCCTGTACGCCGAGCGTGACGATATTCTCGTCGTGGGCGGGGACGGCCGTCTCCCCGCCGGCGTAGCCGCCGTGTTGCTGTGCGATGTCGGCCCGCTCGACCCGGTACAGCGGGACGTACGCACCGTAGCCACGTATCCCTGTCATGTTACCACACGCCACTGACGCGGCCGCCGATAATAAAGCTCCGTGATGTGGACCGACGCTCCGACCGGAACGGCGCCGGTCATCTCCGCGGCCACCGGTCGTGGCGACGGCCTCAGTCGCCGCCCTCGCCGATCCGCGGGACGCCCTTCGCGGTGACCGTCTCCCCGATCAGGTAGGAGGCGGCGTCACTCGCGAGGAACTGGGCGAGGTCGGCGATCTCCGCCGAGACGCCGATCCGGCGGTCGACCTCGTTGCGGTCGATATCCTGTGCCTCGACACCCATCTGTGACTCGACACCGGGCGTGAGCACGAGCCCCGGCGCGATACAGTTGACCCGGACACCCCGCTCGGCCCACTCGACCGACAGTGTCGTCGTCAGGTTGATCACGGCGGCTTTGGCCGCCCCGTAAGGGCTCATCTGTGGCGAGCCCTGCTGGCCGGCGACGCTGGCGAGGTTGATCACCGTCCCGCCGCCGTCGGCGAGGTAGTCGCCGGCGACCTGTATACAGTGGTAGGTGCCGTGGAGGTTGATGTCGACGATCGTCTTCCAGCCGTTCTCGCTTATCTCGTCGAAGTCGGTCATGAAGCTGGCGCCGGCGTTGTTGACCAGACAGTCCAGCTTGCCGAACTCCTCGACGGTCGCCTCGACCAGCGCCTCGACGGCGTCGCGGTCGGTCACGTCACACTCGATGGCCAGCGCCCGACCGCCGTCGCGGTCGTTGATCGTCGCCGCGACCTCGTCGACCTTCGACTGCGTTCGCGAGCAGACCACCACGTCGGCGCCGTCGGCGGCGAACTGCTCGGCGATCTCGCGGCCGATCCCCTGGCTCGCGCCGGTGATGATCGCTGTCTGTCCGTCGACTCTGAATCTGCCAAGACTCATGCGAGACCACTCCTGTGTGTCATTGTGCACCTACGACTGCGTGAGTCCGGCTAATAAAACTCCGCCACACCTCCAGGAGGCGGGACCCCGACCCCGACAGAGACCGGTGTAACCCTGGCGGCTGTGAGGTGGCCGCGGTCACCGTTCCCGGCCCGAGAGTACGGCCCCGAGTCTGTCGAGGCCGAGTGTCGTGACGAACAGGACACCGCCGAGATACCGGAGAGACGGAGGGTTCACAACGAGGGTGTTACCGTAGCCGACCATCGTACTCAGGTAGCCGGTGAGTGAGGCCGTCCATCCAGCGCCGGTGAGCCCGGCGACCCGGTCGAGGTCCTCCTCGCTCGCCGGCAGCGTTGTCTTGAGTGACAGACGGGATGCTCACCACACATAGGAGAGGCTTACCCGGGTGGGCGAAGCTACCTTCGCGGCAGTGGCGGTGTTGTTGCCAGGAGGGTGTCGCCGAGAGGCACGGTTTCGTGTCTTGGGACGGACCGCGGGCCGGACAGGAGGCTGTAGCAGCCTCCTGTCGAATCGGAGAAACAGGCGAGACGGGGCCAGAGAGAAGTGACCGTTGCCGGGTCAGAGGATCTGGTCGGAGATGATGTTCTTCTGGATCTCGGAGGTGCCCTCGTAGATCTTGGTGATCCGGGCGTCACGGTAGTAGCGCTCGACGGGGTGGTCGGTGACGAAGCCGGCGCCGCCGTGCACCTGGATCGCCTCGTCGGCGACGTCGACGGCGTGTTCGGAGGCAAACAGCTTTGCCATCGAGGCGTGCTTTGCGGCCATCATCTCGTTGTCCTCCTCGATCTGGGCGGCGGCCCGGTATGTCAGCGACCGGGCGGCCTCGACGTTGGTGGCCATCTCGGCGATCTTGTGCTGGATGGCCTGGAACTCGCCGATCTTCTGGCCGAACTGCTCGCGCTCGCCGGCGTAGTCCTGTGCCGAGTCGAGGGCCGCCTGGGCGACACCGACAGCCTGTGCGGCGACGCCGGTTCGGCCGGAGGCAAAGAAGTCCATCAGCTGATAGAACCCCTTGTTCTCCTCGCCGATGATGTTGTCCTCGGAGACACGGACGTCGTCGAGAATGACCTCACCGAGGTCGGAGGCACGGATACCGAGCTTGTTGTCGATCTTCTCGGTCTTGAAGCCCTCGCGCTCGGTCGGCACGAGAAAGGCAGTGATACCCGCGTGGCCCTCACCGGGGTCGGTCTTCGCCATCACGACACCGATGTCGGCGACGGTGCCGTTGGTGATCCACATCTTGTTTCCGTTGAGGACGTACTCGTCGCCGTCGCGCTCGGCGTAGGTCTCCATGCCCGCGACGTTCGAGCCGTGGGCGGGCTCGGAGATGCAGGAACAGGAGACGGCGTCGCCGGCGGCGACCGGCGGGAGCCACTCCTCTTTCATCCACTCGTCGCCGTACTCGATGATCATGTTGGTGCCGAAACCGGCCGAGCCGATGGCGCTCCCGATACCCGGGTCCGCACGCCACAGCTCCTCGGTGACGACCATCGAGGAGAGGGCGTCCATCCCCGCGCCGCCGTACTCGATTGGGATACCCGGTGCGACGAAGTCCAGTTCCGCCGCCTTCCGGCGCAGCCCTTCGGGATACTCCTTGTTCTCGTCGTGCTCGCGCGCGACCGGCTTGATCTCCTCCTCGCCGAACTCGCGCACCGCCTTGCGGATCGCCTGTTGTTCGTCTGTGAGCTGGAAGCTCATACGCGGATGGTCGGAATCCGCGGGAAAGTATCTTTCTATGCCGTGTGGCGTGCGAGCCCGTCACAGCGTCGGGCGCCGGACCGGGCCGGCCACTCGCGGGTGACTACTGTAGGTGGGCGTTCCGCACGGCTTTTGTCGCTGGACGTGAAACTGTGGGTAGATGCATTCGCGAGGCTGTGAGCAGTGTGCTAAGGGCGGAAAGATGGTCGTCTTCGTCTACGGCTACTGTGACCAGCGGGACTGCTTCTACTGTCCCCTCGGTGAGAACCGCAAGAACGTCACCGACGTCTACGCCAACGAGCGCAAGGTGGAGTGCGACCAGGACCTCATCGACGAGGCCCACCGGATGGACGCCCTCGGGTCGTCGATCACCGGTGGTGAGCCACAGGAGGTGCTCGACCGGACCTGCCGGTATATCTCCCTCTTGAAGGAGGAGTTCGGCGAGGACCACCACGTCCACCTCTACACCGGTATCACGGGCGGCCGCGAGAACATGCGCCGGCTGGCCGAGGCGGGCCTCGACGAGATCCGCTTTCACCCACCCTTCGAGCTGTGGGGGGAGCTTCACGGCACCGAGTGGGAGGAGATCCTCTACACTGCCCGCGAGGAGGGGCTCACGCCCGCCTTCGAGATCCCCGGGATCCGCGGCGAGACGGAGTTCCTGGAGTTTCTGGACGAGGGCGCGGCGGACTTCTGTAACGTAAACGAGTTCGAGATGAGCGACGGCAACTACCGGCGGATGCAGGAGGAGGGCTTCGAGCGCCGGGAAGGCCACATGAGTGCCGTCGAGGGCAGTCACGAGGTGCTGGAGACGATGGGTGACCACGAGCAGGTCTACTTCTGTACCTCCGTCTTCAAGGACGCCGCCCAACACCGCAACCGGCTCAAGCGGATGGCCCAGAACGTCCGCCGGCCCTTCGACGAGGTGACCGACGATGGGACGATCGTCTACGGGAAGACGTGGGTCGAGCCCGACCACTTCGACGAGTTGGGTGTCCCCGCGGAGTTCTACGTCGAGAAGAGCGAGCACATCGAACTCGCCTGGTGGCTCCTCGAGGAGATGGTCGACGAGGGCGACGTCCCGAAGGGGGAGCTAGTCGAGCAGTACCCCACCGTCGACGGGACGGTCGTCGAACGGACCCCAATCG
>JAQCNN010000277.1 GCA_028275005.1 Salinirussus sp. | reverse complement strand
ACTACGAGCCCGTGGTCGTGACCGACCTCGAACCGTACTGTACGGTCATCGACAGGTACGACGAACACGCCGAGATCCTCAAGCGGTCGGTCGCGACGTGGGAACGGCGGGGGAAACGGTTCTTCCTGATGCAGGACATCCCCGCGGTGAAGGAGGCGGTCAAGCGGGGTGCGGAGCGTGTCAGTGACACTGACTTTGTTGTTGGACTGTGACTACGGCCGCCGTTGAACCGTCGGTCATCTCGCTGGCCGCCGGCCACAGTGAGTGTGTGGCAGGCTGTCCCTGTTCGGGCGGCGGCGAGCACTGTCGGTCGAACTCCCCCAGTCATACTGCTGGCTGTAACTGTTTGAAGATATCCGCGACCCCGGGGTCGCGAAATTCTTCACAGACGTACAGCCGGCAGTATCAGTGGGAGTAGGCCCCCGTCTCAGACGCCTCGAGGGAGTACCGCGACTGAATCTCGCTGTAGCTGTAGACGGCGGTGAAGCCCAAGACGTACCCGAACAGGTGAACGTAGAGATTCGCCGTCCTCCCGAGAAACTCTGGCTCCGCCGGGAAGGCGACAAAGGGGAGCGTGGCCACCAGAACCAACCCGACGAGCGCGAGTTCACAGTACCCGCCGAGGTCGAGTGCACGAGAGAGCCGGTGCCGGGACACTGCGCCCTCCTCGTACGCAGAGACCGCGAACAGAAGCGTCGAGAGCAGAGTGGCTACCACCAGTCCCACCGCCCCGACCAGGACCGTTGTGTTGTGTGAGATAACCGAACGCAGACTCAGCACGCAAACGAGCCCGAGCGTGGGAAAGAATAGGACCGGCGCGACCGATGGCCTGGAGCCGATATCCAGTCGTGTCTCGACGAACGCGGCCAACGCGAGCGGGAGATACCCGGCGAACGCCATCACCACGCCCGAGAAGCCATACCCGACTGCCGGGCGGGGGGCTGCCACGTTCGAGTAGGACAGTACCAGGGGAAACAGTGTCACGAACACCAGAAACGCACGGTAGAATCGGGCGCGATTCCCGCTCAGGAGTTCGAGAACGAACACGACCGGGACCACGAGCCCGTAGGTCCCGACGTTGACGAGAAGGTGTGTTCCCTCCAGATGCACCAGCGCCGAGATGAACGCCGCCGGGAGGGCCGGGTCGGTGTACTCGAACAGGAAGCGCTGGCGCAGCGTCGCTGGGGTTAGAAACACGCCGACCAGGATTATCGGGACAGCTGCCAGCACCAGGAGGTCGACAGTCCGGGCTCGTTGCCGGAGCTCCGAGACCAGTTGACTCGAACCGATAGGGTCGACGGGCATTGAGTCGGTAGTCCTCCGAGTTCGGAAATTGATACTCCGCACTACGATCCTCCAGCCTCTGCGCTGAGAGAGGCATCGAAGGGTAAAAACAGTCCCGGCCACGTTCTTAGAAGTGATAAAAGAGCCTGGCACAGCCACCCGCTCTAGCCGGTAGACACAGGCGAAGCTGGCCACGGGCTCCTCGCTATACCGAGCGTCCCACAGCCGGGTTACCAGAACAGCAGGAGGCTGACGGCGAGGACCGTCGCGGGCGAAAGCAGGAGCATCACCGTTGCTGTCTGTGACGACGCGGGTGCGAGAAACTCGCCGGTTTCGCGCACCCGCTCCGGGGATGCTGCCACGGCGAGGTCACCCTGTGACAGTACCGCCCAGAATGAGAGTGCCACCAGCACTGGAAACCCGACCAGCGAATTTGGGGGGACGACCGCCCCGGCCCCCGCGGCAACGCCGAGATACAGCGGCAGTGGGGCAAGGGCTATCAGGCGGATCAGCCACAGCGGCGTCCCCGACTCAAGCGGTGCGTTGAACCGCGCCAGCGGGGTCCCGTCGCCGTCCCACGCCGGCAGCACCGTCACCTCGATGTCGAGGCCTGCGAGCCAAGCCGGCAGTGCGTGCCCCAACTCGTGAGGAATGACACACACTCCGACGACGAGCCGGACCAGTGGCCTGTCTGCGTCAGCCATTATCAACTGTAAGGGCCGCTGGTATATCGGTCGTTCGCCGGTCACGACGACCGGATGAGCCCTACAGCCACCTGACAGTCTCCCTGAGCATCTCGGTCGGGGCGCTCTGCGCCGGGAGGTAGGCCACCGGCGAGTCGGCGCCGGCGGCCTCGTAGCGGTCGAAACTCGCCGCTGCCTGTGTGGGGGTGCCCGCGGCACAGAACTCGTCGACCATCTCGTCGGTGACGGCGGCGGCAGCGCCGGCCGGTCCGTCGTCACTCCACCCTGCCTGGATGGCGTTGGCCTCCTCGCCGAACCCGAAGCTGGTGACTGTGTTGGCGTAGTAGTCACCCATCGCGCCGACGTAGAATCCGACGACAGAGCGGGCGTGTTGGCGGGCGGCCTCGGGGTCACGCTCGGAGACACAGGTCGGGACCCACGGTGCCACGTCGACCGACTCGGGGTCCCGGTCGCCGCGGGACGCACCCCGGTGGACGGCCTCGAGTGCGTCGTTGAGTCCCGACGACGGGAGGATAAACGGCATCCAGCCGTCGGCGAACTCCCCGGACAGCTGTCGGTTCGTCTCGCCCATCGCGGCGACGTAGACCGGGCACTCGTGGTAGGTGTCCGTGTCGAGTTGGAACCCCGAGAGCTCGAAGAACTCCCCCTCGTACTCGACGCGGTCCCCTCGGAGGTACCCCCGGATGATCTCGATGTACTCCCGCGTCCGCCGGAGCGGCCGCTCGAACTCGGCGCCGTGGAAGTCCTCGATCACCGCCGGGCCACTCGCCCCGATGCCGACCCGAAAGCGCCCGTCACCGATATCCGCGAGCGTGTTCGCCGTCATGGCGACGAGACCCGGTGTCCGGCTGTAGATGTTGAAGATGCCCGAACAGACGTCGATACGCTCGGTCCGCTCGAGCAACTGTGTCATCACGGGCACGGAGGCCGGCCCCCACGACTCGCCGACCCAGACCGAGTCCACCCCCTCGGACTCGGCCAGGGTTGCGTACTCGAACAGGTCCTCGCGGTCACTGCCACCGACGGTGATCCCAGTCGCTGCCATACCCGCCCCTCTCACGACGTCGGATTGAAACTTTCCCCGAGCGGCGCCGGGTGTCGTGGCAGCCAGGGGTGGGGTTATCCCCCGACCGCCCGCGCTCGGGCCACCGGCTCAGCGGCCCGGAAGCTCCCAGTCGACCGCCTCCCCGCGGTCCCGGAGAGTCGGCTTTCCAACGACCTCGAACGTCCGGTCCGTCGCCGCGGGGGTGACCGGCGCGGCAAGCATCAGCCGAGCGACGTCGGCTCGGGAGACAGTGCCCCAGAGCTTCGCACCCGGGTCGGCGACGGTGACGGTGTCCGTTCGAGGACCACCTGTTAGGACCCCCGGGCGAAACACTGTGTGCTCGAGACCGCTCGCCCGAAGTGCCGCCTCGGTCTCCCCTTTTGCCCGTTGGACTGGGCCGATCACGGTGTCGAACAGACTGGCAAGCGGGCTGGCGGGGTCCTCACCGACGCCGAT
>JAQCNN010000231.1 GCA_028275005.1 Salinirussus sp. | reverse complement strand
TACGCGGTCCAGAACAGCCCGATACCGACGAGCGTGAGCGCGCTCCCGGCGACGACGCCCAACCGGGCCCGCGTGCTCGCGGGGAGGACGAGGACGACCGCAAGCAGCATCGCGGGGATACCCAGCCCGGCACAGAGCCCGGCGTACCGGCGGGCGGCGTAGGACTCGCCGGCAACCGCCACCAGCACGATACCGAGGAGCACCGCGAGGGCACCGGCCGCCCCGAGAACAACGCCGCCGAGGACGCGCCGGGGCTCACGGTTGGTCGGTGTCTGACTGTACGCCTCGTCGAGACGCTGCATACTCGAACGGTAGGGGTCCACGTACAAAACGGTGCGTCAGACGCGCGTGCGACGGCCTGCCGACGTCGGGGGCAAAAAAGCCGTGAGCGCGGCCCCGACGGCGTTTGCCGTGTGTTCAGTTGCTCTGGATCCGCGGGGCGAGCATGTAGGTGACCGTCCCCTGTCCCTCGGCGATGTCGAAGTGGAGTTTGACGGGGAACTCCTCGCCCAGTTCCATCGTCACCTCGGCGTCACCGGGGATGGCGGAGTTCATGTCGTCCAGGTAGTCGAGCGAGAACAGCGAGGTGGCCAGGCCGACTGTCAGGTCGATGAGGTCCTCGGCGTCGAGTTCGAGGTGGACGTCGTCGGTGTCACCCTCTGCCTTCACGTAGAAGACGGCGTCGCCCTCGTCGACACCGAGTTCGATGTGGTCGCTGACCATGTCGGCGGCGGTCACGGCCCGGTCGATGTCCCGGCCCTCGATGATGATCTCCGCCGGCAGGTCAAGGTCCGGCAGGTCGGGCTCCTCGCGGATGGACTCGGGGTCGATGAGCGCCAGCGTGTACTCCAGGCCGTCGATCGAGATGTGGAGCTTGCGGGTCTCCTCGTCGAGTTCGAGGTGGACCAGTTGGCCGGCGTCGGCCATCCCGGCGATATCCTGGAGCCGGGCGAGGTTGACGCCGATGAGTCCGCCGTCAGTCTCGTAGGACTCGAAGGCTGCCGCGTCCAGGCTGAGGTCGACCATCCCGACGTTTGCGGGGTCGACGGCCCGGATCTCCAGGCCCTCGTCCTCGAGGTGGATCTTGCACTCCTCGACCAGCACGCCCACGGAGCCCAGCGTCGCCTGGAGCGTGTCCGCGCTCACGATGGCGTTGAACATCTTGACGCGAGATACGCCGGCATCAGGTAAAAACCCCGCCGTCTCGGCGTCACCCCTGCTTGCCGAGTGTCGCCGCGACCAGCCGGCGCTCGGCCCGCCGGAGCAGAGCCGAGGCGGTCGAGGTGCCGCAGTCGAGTTCAGCAGCCACGTCGGCGAGTTCGCCCGTCCGGGGTAGCTCGTAGTAGCCGACATCCCAGGCTGTCTCGACGGCCTCGCGCTGGCGCCCGCTGAGCGGTGGGCCATCCTCGCGCTCGTAGGTGCCCGTTCGGAGGACCTCGACGTCGACCGCCTCGGGGAGGGCCGACAGTGCCGCGGTGAGCTGGTCGCTGTAGCCGACCATCGTCTGCCGGACCGTCCGGTCCGAGCGGAGTTCGACCGGCGGGACGACGAGCACGGAGTCACGGTCGAGTGCGTCCCGGTAGCCCGCCTCGCGCTCGCGGAGAGTCGTCCTGACGTAGAGATAGAACCCCGCGCCGTCACTGTTGGCCTGACTGGTCCACTCCTCGACCTGCGGGACCGTCCGCAGGCGCTGCTCGTAGGGCTCGCGGTCGCCGTCGACGTACAACAACAGGGTCGTCACGTCACCGCGGGCGTCACGCTCGAGGATCGTCTCGCGCTCGACCGCCGGGCACTCGCAGACGAAGGCGTGCATCGGGTGGAGGAACTCCTCCGGAATCCGCAACGCGACACGGGCCGTGTGCATACGCCCACATACACGTGAGTAGGCTTGAGCCTCAGGGCCGGTCGGGGTCGACAGCGTGAACCAGCACCTCACAGTCCGACTCAAGCGGTGGGGCGAGAAACGCCTCGGGACGCTCGAGAAAACGCCGGAACATCCAGTCCGAGAGTCGCACCGTCCAGCTGTTCGACGCCTCGTACGCCTCGTACAGCCGGTCCATGTCCTCGGTCTCCATGTAGTAGTGGAGGACCGGCCGGTCGCCGGTCGGGTCGAACAGCAGCGACTCGGTGTACATCCGCTCCTCCTCCAGTACGTCCGTCGCGTCGCGGTACCGTTCGCGGAGCCACGCCGAGCGTTTCAGCCAATTTACCAGGTCCAGCCCACGTGCGACCACCGCCGCCCGTGGCCGGGACCTGAGCGGCATCGACACCAGTGCGACCGGCGTCGGGAGGTCCTCGCCGGCCACCGGGGCGACGAGCGGCCGTCCGACCGCGCTTGCGTACCGCTCCCGTCGCTTCGGGTTGGTCGCGTGGGTGACGAACCGGCTACCCCCGTGTCCGGCGGTGTGGACCGTCGCCGCCGCCCCGAGTAACTCGCCTATACCGGCGTCCGCGTCGAACAGCGGCGACCCCCGGACCGTCGCCACGGGGTCCGTCCAGGGGTCGACACCCCTGTCCCGGACCTCGATGTACCACACGAGCGCGTCGTCGTCCGTCCCGGCGGCGAACCCCCCGCGGTCGAGAAAGAGGGTCACGAGGTGGACGCCGTCGACGGGAAGCAGTGACCGGGCGTCACCGTCGGCGACGCTGCCGACCCACGAGGCCAGCCGGTCACGGAGAGTGTCGGTCCGACCCGAGCGCAGTGGCTGACGAACTATCACATGGTCGAAAACATCGATACCACCCCGGGGACGGTCGGCGGTCGTGTCCGTGCCCTCGCTCCGGGGTTCCGTTGCCGTCTTGCCCATACCGCCTCGTCGGACCGGGCAGACAAGACCGTTCAGGCGGCAGACTTCGTCTACTTATTACTACC
>JAQCNN010000274.1 GCA_028275005.1 Salinirussus sp. | reverse complement strand
GGTCCCCGTCACCGACCGAGCCAAAGGCGATCTCCTCCGGGGACGGCTCGGGTGGTCGGTCTGTCGGCCCGGTCTCCTCGTTGCCGGCGTCGCCGGGGTCGGGTGCACCGCCCTCGTCGGCCGACACCGTCTCAGCCGTCCCCGGGTCGCCGGGTGACGACCGCTCGCCCGCGCTGTCGTCCGCGTCCGCCGGTCCGGGCACGGCATCCCCCGCCCGGTCCGGGGTCGAAGCCTCCTCGGAGCCCGAGTCCGGCGCTGTGCCCGGCCGGTCGGGCGTGTCGGTAGCCGCCGTCTGTCCGGGGTCGGAGGCTGACTGGCCCGGGCTACCGGCACGGTCGGTGTCGCCGGCCGGTGTCGCCGCCCCGTCGACGGTCGCCGCGGCGCTCTCGACCCCGCTGGCGATGCCGTCGGCGACGAGCTTGTGCAGGGTGGCGAACAGCCCCGTACCGAGCACGTAGACCCCGAGCAGCCCGAGCGCCGAGCCCGCGGCCAGCGTCGCCGGTGACTCCGCGGACGCCCCGCCGAGCACGACATCGGCGACAGTTGGCCAGGCGAGGCTGTAGCCAAGGCCGAGCAGGCCGCCGCCGACCGCGGCGACGGCGAGCACGTACGCAAACAGCTTTGCGCCGTACGCGGTGCTCCGAACACTTCGAACAGTTGTCATACTCTCTCTTGCACGAACGGGGTAAAAGCGCTTGTGGCCACGTCTCGCCGGGGCCTCCGCGAGCGGGGTTACCCGCCGCGGACCTCCGTCCCCGGGGTCTCGCCGGCGAGAAACGGCACGACCCCCTCTGGTCCGAAGACGTGTGCGGGCACCGGGAGGTCGAGTAGCGTGCGGACCTTGCCGGCCATGCCGCCGGTGACGTCGGTGCCGTCACTGCCGCCCAGCGCCCCGGCGACGTCCGCCCAGCGGTCGACCCGGTCGATGACCGCTCCGTCGGCGTCGAGGACCCCGGGGACCTCACTACAGAGGCCGACACGCTCGGCGTCGAGCGAGCGTGCCAGCGAGGTCACGATCTCGTCGCCGCTGAGGACGGTCGCGCCGGCCCCTGTCTGGACTACGGGGTCGGCGTGGACCACCGGGAGAAACCCCTCACCGAGCATCCGTTCGACGGCACCGGTCGGTAGTGACAGGTCCCCGTCCCCGTCCCGGGCGGCGGCCGAGAGTGTGTCGACCGGCAGGGCTGAGACCCCCCGGTCGTGGAGTGCGCCGACGACCGCGTCGCTGAGGGCGGTCATGGCGCTGTGGACGTCAGCCACCGCGGCGGCGTCGTCGGTGCCGTCGGTGTCGGTGATACCGTGTGCGTCGGCCCGGGGGTGGGCGAAACTGCCACCGCCGTGGACGAGCACGAGTTCGGCGTTCACCTCCGCGACGGCGTCGGCGGCCACAGCGAGCCCATCCTCGTCGAGGGTGCCCTCGCGGGCCTTGTCGGTGATGACACTCCCGCCGAGTTTGAGAATCGTCGTCACGTGTGACCCCCGGACCCCTTCCCGTCCTCGGTGCGGACGCCGTCGGTGTCGAGTTCGGCCCGGAACGAACGCTCGCAGCCGGGGGTGTAGTCCAGGGCGGCTGCTGTCTCCGGCGTCTCGTCCAGTGCAACCATGCAGCCGCCGCCGCCGGCCCCGGTGAGCTTTGCCCCGAGCGCGCCGGCATCCCGCGCCGCCCACACCATCGCGTCCAGCGACCGCGAGGAGACGCCAAGCGCCGACAACAGCCCGTGGTTGAAGTTCATCAGTCGACCTACCTCCGAGACGTCCCCCTCGGACAGTGCCTGCTCGCCGCGGCGGACGATATCGCCGATGGCGCCGACGGTGTCGGCCGCGAAGTCGTAGGAACTCCGCAGGTCCCGTACCTCCGAGACGAGTGCGCCGGTGTCACCTGCACCGCCGTCGTAGCCGATGACGAAGGGGAGCTCGGGTGCCTCGGCAACCCGACAGTCCTCGCCCTCGACCCTGACCGCCCCGCCCATCGTCGAACAGAACGTATCGGCCCGGGATGCCTGGCCGTCCTGGACCGTGTGCTCGACACGGTAGGCCCGGTCCGCCAGTTCCTCGCGGGAAAGCTCGACACCGAGTTCCCGGGTCGCGGCGTCGATAGCCGCGACGGCGACCGCCGCCGACGACCCCAGCCCTGCTCCCAGTGGGATGTCGCTCTCGATAGTGACCTCGAAGCCCGCCGCGGGTGTGTCGGCCGCATCGCGGGCCTGTTCGACCGCCTCGTTGACGTAGCCCATCGCCGCCTCGACCAGCGAGTCCGAGACGTCGATGTCCGGCTGACCCGTGGCGTCCCCGCTGTACTCGACGGTGAACCCGTCGAGGGTGAGGTCTGCGGTGTGCACGCTGAGCCCCGCCGCTTGCCGCTCGGCGGTGACCCTGGCGCGTTGCTCGACCGCACACGGGACCGCCGGCTCGCCGTAGACCACCGCGTGCTCGCCGAACAGGTAGACCTTCCCCGGGGCACTCGAGGTGACCATATCCGACCCTGTGTGCGCCGGCAAATACCGGTGTCGGTTACTCGCCTGGGGGTTTAGCCCTGTACCCCGGTGGGCACGTGACACAGCGCCCCCAGGCGCCAGGGAGAGCGGCAGGACCGGCCCGGACGCACGACCGTGGGCTGTGGTCGGCACTCACGACAGAAAGGATGGTCCGGTGAGTCGGGGAGGCCGGCTCAGATCTCGGACTCGAAGTCCTCGAGGGCGTAGGCCGGTTCGGCACCGCGGCGGTCGAGCGTCTCGTTGGCCAACAGCCAGTAGACGACCGACAGCGCCTTTCGCCCCTTGTTGTTCGTGGGCACCACGAGGTCCACATTCGAGGTGGTGTTGTTCGAGTCACACATCGCGATCACCGGAATGCCGACTGTGATCGCCTCCTTGACGGCCTGAGAGTCGCCGATCGGGTCTGTAACGACAACCACGTCGGGCTCGATGTAGCCGTCGTACTTCGGGTTGGTGAGCGTCCCCGGGATGAACCGCCCCGTTCGTGCGCGGGCACCAACGGCCTCCGCGAACTTCTCGGCCGGGAACCGGCCGTACTGCCGCGAGGAGGCCACCAGGATCTGTTCGGGGTCGTAGTTCCCCAGGAAGTCCGCCGCGGTCCGGATCCGGGTGTCGGTCATCGAGACGTCCAGGACGTACAGACCGTCGGTCCGGACACGGTGGATGAACCGCTCCATGTCCTGTGTCTTCTGCTGTGTGCCGATGTGGACCCCGGCACCCAGGTAGTCGTCGACGGGGATCAACAGGTCGGCTTCCCGTTCCTCGCCGGGCATCACGTCCTCGTCGAGGGCCGGACCCCCGTCGTCGGTCGCTGTTTCGGCCCCGTCGTCCGGGGTGGGCTGTGCTATCTCGGCCTCGGCGTCGTCCGCTGTCTCGGGTGCCGCCTCTTCGGCGGGCTCGCCGTCGACATCGGACTCTGCTGTTTCGAGGCCCTCGTCGTCGTTGCCGCTCATGTGTTGTGTTCGATCCGGATGAGTTCGTTCAGTTTCGCTGTGCGTTCGCCGCCGACCGTGCCCGTCTTGATGTAGGGGGCATCGGTCGCCACCGCCAGGTGGGCGATGGTAGTGTCCTCGGTCTCGCCGCTCCGGTGGGAGACCACCGGCTCGTAGCCCGCCCCAACCGCGCGCTCGATGGCGTCGACCGCGTCGGTCAGTGTGCCGATCTGGTTTGGCTTGACCAGGATGCTGTTTCCGGCGCCGGTCTCGATACCCCGCTCTAGACGCTCGACGTTCGTGACGAACAGGTCGTCACCACAGACCAGCGTCGGTGCCGGCCGGCCGGAACCGACCCGCTCGGTCAGCCGGGCGAACCCCTCGAAGTCCTCCTCGTCGAGCGGGTCCTCGACGTAGACGAGGTCGTACTCCTCGACCAGCCCGAGCACGTACTCGACCTGCTCGTCGGGGGTCCGGTCGCGGTCGCCGTACCGGTAGACGCCGCTGCTGGCGTCGTACAGCTCCGCGCCGGCCATATCGAGCCCGAGACGAATCTCGAAGCCGACGTCGTCCTCGACACGCGAGACCGCCTCGGCGACGACCTCGAACGCCTCACTGTCGTCGACTGAGGGGGCCCACGCCCCCTCGTCACCCTTGCCACAGGCGACACCGCGCTCCGCGAGCAGGTCCCCAACAGCACTGTGGACGGCAGCGTTCGCGAAGACCGCCTCCTCGACACTGGGGGCACCGACCGGCGCCGCGAGGAACTCCTGGATGTCGGTGGCGTCGGCGGCGTGCTCGCCGCCGCCGACCACGTTCCCCAGGGGGACCGGGAAGGTGTCTCCACGGAAGGTCCCGCCGAGGTGCTGGAACAGGGGGAGGCCGGCGACGTCGGCCCCGGCCTTCGCGGCGGCCATCGAGACCGCGACCGCGCTGTTCGCGCCGATAGTCGAGAAGTCGTCGGTGCCGTCGGCGGCGTGCAGGGCCGCGTCGACCTCGCGCTGGTCGCCGGCATAGACCTCACCCACCAGCCGGGGGACCGCCTCCGCCCGGGCGGCGGCGATAGCCTCCTCGACAGGTAGCTCGACGGCCTCGTACTCGCCCGTGCTGGCTCCCGACGGCGCCTTCGCGCGACCGAATCCGCCGCTCTCGGTCTCGACGTCGGCCTCGACAGTCGGGTTCCCCCGGGAGTCGAGCACGCGCCGCAGGCGCACGTCGGTCACCAGCGTCACCGGTCGCCACCCCGCCGGACGGTAAAGGGCAGAACGTCGGCGTCGTACTCCTCGGCCGCGATGAGGATCGGCTGGGTCTGGTCGGTGTCGACCAGCACCGGCGCGCCGTAGGCGACCTGCAGCGCTCGCGCCCCGATTATCCGTGCCTTCTCGTAGCGGCTGTCGGTCCGGGCCATCACTGGTAGGGTGCCACGATATCCACGAGGTCCTTGTGTGAGACGAGCATCCGGCGACAGCAGTGTCGCTCCACGCCGAGCTCGTCGAGCACCATCTCGGGGTCCTCGGGCTCCTCGGCCTCGCGGGTGCGCGCTTTGAACTCCTCCCAGTGTTCGCCAACGACGTTCCCACAGGTGAAACACCGGACTGGTACCATCATGGTTAGCGGTAGGACTTCTGGTAGCGGGCCCGGGCACCCGGGCCGCCCCACTTCTTCTGTTCGGACTGTCGCACGTCGTTGACCAGCAGCGACCGGTCAAAGTCCATGTACGCGTCCCGCAACTCGGCGTCGTTCGTGTGCTGGACGAGCCCGCGGGCAATAGCCGTCCGGACCGCGTCGGCCTGGCCCATCACACCGCCGCCCTCGATGGACACCTCGATGTCGACGCCGTCGCGCAGCTCCTCGCCGGCGACCCGAAACGGCTCCAGCATCTTCAGCTGGGCCGGCTCCGGGTCGATCAGTTCGACTGGTCGTGCGTTGACTCGCACCTTGCCCTGTCCCTCCCGGACGGTGGCGCGTGCGATTGCCGTCTTCTTCTTGCCGGATGTGTTCGTTACCATGTCACGTTTGCTCCGAGTGCTTCGCTGATGTCGCCCAGCTGGACGAACTTGATGTTCGAGAGCCGGTCCAGCGACGTCCCTTCGAGAACCTCCGCTTCGGCGGCTTCGCCGTCTCCGCCTCGCTGGCCCTGCGGGCCAGCGCTGCCCTCGTAGGGGTTGCCCACGTAGACCCGGACGTTCTCGATAGCCTCGCGGCCACGGGGCCGCTTGTGCGGGACCATCCCGCGGACCGACCGCTTGAAGATGCGGTCGGGCCGGCGGGGGTATGCGGGCCCGCGGTCCGAGCCGATCTCCCGGCGCTTCTGGTACTTCTCGACCAGCTGGTTCTCGCGGCCGGTGATGACCGACGCCTCGGCGTTGACGACGGCGATCCGCTCGCCGTCGAGTGCCTGTTCGGCGACCTGTGAGGCCACACGCCCCAGGATACAGTCCTGGGCGTCGACCACGAGGTCGGCGTCGAACTCCGCGACGCTCATCGGATCACCCGCACGTTCGTGCCGTCGGGGTTGTCTTCGAGTGCCTGTTCGAGTCGCTTTGTCTCACCGGCCTGCCCGATCTTCGTCTCGGCCGTCCCGGAGAAGTCCACGGCGGCGACGGTGACCTCCTTCCGGAGGACGCCGCTGCCGAGGACCTTCCCTGGCACCACGACCGTCTCGTCCTCCCGGGCGTACCGCTCGATGCGGCCCAGGTTGACTTCGGCGTGGGTGCGCCGCGGTTTCTCCAGGCGGTCGGCGACATCACTCCAGACGTCGCCGCCGCCGTTTCGGGCGGCCGACTTCAGGTCGGCGATGAGACTACTGAGTCTCGGGTTTGTCTTGCTCATGACCTACCTCCTGAAAAGTGCACAGAGCAGGACCCACACCGGTGGACAGGCGGCCGCGCTCGGCCGCTGTAGTCCCCACAGCGTGGGTCCGCTCGGTCGCGTTTCACGGCTCTCCTGTTCGGTCGAGCCGGAAGATGCAGGGAGCAGGATTTGAACCTGCGGACCCCTACGGGACAGCGCCCTGAACGCTGCGCCGTTGGCCAGACTTGGCTATCCCTGCACGTGTTCGTTGCTACTGCCGGGCCCCACAAACCGCTTTCGGAACGGGCGCCGGCCGCCGCGGCCCCGCCGCTCTCCGGCGGGGTCACGGTACGGCCGGCCCGGGGTTGTGGGGCACGGGCGCTCACAGCTGGAGTGCCTCCTTTAGCTCCGCCGCCCGGTCGTCGAGCGTCCCGACGGCCCGGACGACGAGTTCGTCGACGCTGAAGGAGCCGTCGGTCTCGACGCTGAACACGAAGGCGTTGTCCACGTCGTGGGCCTCGACCTCCTTCCCGGGGTACCGCCGGGTGAGGTCGTTGTCGAAGGCCTCCGCGGGGACCAGGTCCCCGTTCTCGACGTCGCCCGCCGCGTGTTCTGCCTCCGCCTCCTCGATGACGCCACGGAGGATCTGTGGTTCCTCGTCGGCGAACTCCTCACGGTCGCCGACAACGTCGACGCGCTGGAGGTGCCGGTACGCGACCGCAACACCACCCTGGTGTTTGGCGTGTTCCCGGCCCACGTCGAGCACCGCGTCGGCCTCTACCTCCAGCCGCTGTCCCTCCTTGAGGTCGATGACCGGGATGTGGTCGTCGGCCGGGCCGACCATCGGGTCACTGGAGACGATATCCCCCGAGTAGGCGGTGTCGGGGCCCTCGACGTCTATCGACAGTGTCACCGTGTCGCCTATCTCGAAGTCGTCGAGTGGTGTGGTCAGCGGCACCAGCCCGAGCCGGAGGCCGATCTGCTCGTCGAACATGACACTCGAGTTCTCGATGACGCGAACGGTGTCGATGCTGAAGGTGGGCACGTCCGCGACCATCGCGCGGCGGATCCCGTTCGCGAAGGCGGGGGTGATCCCGCGGACCAGAAACGTCGTGTCGCGCTCGGACTGGTCGACGAACTCGACCTCGTAGTCGCTCATTGTCAGAAGCCCGCGTTCTTTGGACCGCGGGTCCCGTCGTGGGGGATAGGGGTCACGTCCTCGATACGGCCGATCTCGAGGCCGGCGCGGGCGAGCGCACGGATAGTCGCCTGCGCGCCCGGCCCGGGGTTCTGCTGCTGGTTGCCACCCGGCCCGCGGACGCGGACATCGACGCCGTCGATCCCCTGTGCGAGGACCTTCTCCGCGACGGTCTCGGCCATCTGCATCGCCGCGTACGGTGAGGCCTCGTCCCGGTTTTGCTTGACGACCGTTCCGCCGCTTGACTTCGCCAGCGTCTCGGCGCCGGTCTCGTCGGTGACCGTGATGATGGTGTTGTTGAACGATGCGTGCACGTGGGCGATGCCCCATTTCTCGTCTGCCATTATTGGTCCTCCGCTCGTTCTGGGTGGAGTTCGTCCGTCAGCGGCGAGGTGCTGTCGAAGCCGACACTGTCCTCCTCGGCCTCCTCGACGGTGTAGGAGGCGATACCGACCCGCTGGCCGTCGACCGTGATGTGGCCGTGGCTGATGAACTGCCGGGCCTGCTGGGGCGTGTTGGCGTAGCCCTTCCGGTAGACGACCGTCTGCAGGCGGCGTTCGAGGACGTCGGTGACGTCCAGTGACAGCACGTCGTCGAGCGAGTCCTCGCTGCCGAGCACACCGATGCGCTTCAGCCGGGCGAGAAACTCCGCGGACTCCTCGGCGCTGCCGGCGTCGCCCTGCGCCCGACCGAGCAGCTTCCGGGCCTCGCGGCGGTAGTTGCGCAGCTTGGACTGGGAGCGCCAGAGTTCCTCCTTGTTCTTGAGGCCGTACTTGCCGACCAGCCCGGACTCCTCGGCGATACGCTCGCCCTGGTAGGGGTGATTCGGTGTCTCGTAGGCCTTCGTGTTGCTACCAAGCGCCATTACTCCTCACCTGCCTCCGCTTCCTCGGCCTGTTCCTCCTTTATCGCCTCGATGTTGACCCCGATCGTCCCCTCGGTCCGGCCCGTGGACTTCGTCCGCTGGCCGCGGACCTTCTGGCCGCGCTTGTGGCGCATGCCCTTGTAGGAGTCTATCATCTTCATCCGGTTGATATCCTGCTGGCGGGTGAGGTCGAGTTCACTGCCGGTCTGGTGGGTCGTCTCGCCGTCGAAGAAGTCGTTGCGGTGGTTGGTGAGCCAGTCCGGCACCTCCTCGGCAAAGCCATCGACGAGGTCGACGATCTCGTCGATCTTCTCGTCATCGAGTTCACCGATCGTCTCGCGGCGGTCGACGCCGGCCTTTTCGGCGATGATCCGGACGGCCCGGTGCCCGATGCCGTTCAGTTCTGTCAACGACCGTTCGACGGACTTGGTGCCGTCGAGGTCGTTCTGTCCGATGCGGACGAAGTACTGGATGTCCTCGTCCTGCTCGTCCGCGTCATCAGGTTGTTCTGCGCTCATATGTGGGTTTGCTGGTGCACGTCGTGGCTGGGATTCGAACCCAGGAGGCTTGCGCCACAGAGTTAGCAACCCTGCGCCTTGGGCCAAGCTTGGCTACCACGACACGCGGGTGATACTCGCGCCCTTGCGGACTCGGGGCCTGAGCCCCTACACGACTGTACTCATAGTACCCCACCCGGCGTATTTAAACACAACGAAACGGGCGGGCACGGTGTCGAGCGGCTGGACCGAGGCCGACCCGACACCGCTGGTCACACCGGCGGTTGTGCCCGTGCACAACCCTTTTCGCTCAGCCACACCGATAGCTGCCATGGACGAATCCGACGTGCGCGGCCGACTTCGGTCGGTCGAGGACCCGGACCTGGGTGGGGATATCGTCTCCTTGGGCCTGGTCAACGACATCGAGGTCGGTGAGACGGTTCAGATCGACCTCGCACTCGGCGCACCCTACTCGCCGACCGAGACCGCCATCGCCGGTGACGTGCGGGAGGCACTCGACGGGCTCGACCGTGAACTCGAACTGTCGGCCTCGGTCGACCGGCAAACCGACCCCGAGGAGGAGGTGCTTCCGGGCGTCGAGAACATCATCGCCGTCGCCTCCGGCAAGGGTGGCGTCGGGAAGTCGACCGTCGCGGTCAACCTCGCGGCAGGCCTCGCCGAGATGGGTGCCGAGGTCGGCCTCTTCGACGCGGACATCTACGGGCCCAACGTCCCCCGGATGGTCGACGCCGACGAGGTCCCCTCGGCGACCGAGGACGAGGAGATCATCCCCCCCGAACAGTTCGGGATGAAGCTGATGAGTATGGACTTTCTGGTCGGCGAGGACGACCCCGTGATCTTCCGGGGCCCGATGGTCCACAACGTCCTCACCCAGCTGTGGGAGGACGTTATCTGGGGCCGGCTGGACTACATGGTGGTCGACCTCCCGCCGGGGACCGGCGACACCCAGCTCTCCCTGCTCCAGTCAGTCCCCGTCTCCGGGGCCGTGATCGTCACCACCCCACAGGAGGTCGCGCTCGACGACGCCCGGAAGGGGCTGCGGATGTTTGGCCGTCACGACACGCCCGTCCTCGGTGTCGTCGAGAATATGGCCGGCTTTGTCTGCCCGGACTGTGGGGGCGAACACGCCATCTTCGGCGAGGGCGGCGGCGAGCGATTCGCCGCCGACGTCGATATGCCCTTTCTCGGGTCGGTCCCGCTCGACCCGGCGGTGAGGCGGGGTGGCGACGACGGCGCACCGATGGTCCACGGCGAGGGCGACACCGCCGAGGCGCTACAGGACTTTACCCACCAGACCGCGAGCATGCAGGGGATCGTCCACCGTCGCCGGGTCAGCAGCACCCGGACGCAGGCCGAACCTGACGCCTGAGCGCCGGTCAGTCCGCGGGCTGTTCCTCCCGCAGGTCCGCTATCGTCCAGACGGTGACCCGGGCCTCGACGAGGTCGCGGGCCTCGACCGTCTCGCCCGCCTCGTGGGCCTGTCGGGTCTCCTTCGCGGCCGCGAGCATCTCCTCCTCGATTGCATCCTGGTCCTGGCGGCCCCGGACCTCGTTGGTCAGCGCCTCGAAGTCCTCACGGAGGTCAAAGTCCGCGCAGGCGGCGTTACACTTCCCGATGGGGTTCATCCCGACCTCGAGTGCGAGCTCCTCGACCGTCTCCCAGTCTGACTCACAGAAGTACAGCGACACCTCACCGACGACGTCCCGCCAGGAGATCCGGCCGCTGCGGGCCATCGCCTCGATCGCCCGTGGCGGGAGGTCGAGCCGGTGGCTCGTCTCCGGGTTCCGGCAGAGACAGCAGGGGCGCTCACGCTTGCCCGTGTACATAGCTGTGTCGAGGGGCTGAGCCCGCTTGAGGGTGGCGAAACACACCCTGGGGCCGACGACGAGCCGTCTCATAGTGATTACTGCGAGTCTTTACCGCCAGTGGCAGCTATATCAGTACTAAGAGTCGCTGAGCCAGCGTCTTTCGATACCCTCCGTGAAAATAACCGCAGTAATCACTATCAGTCGTCGGCGGAGTCCTCACCGTCGGTCTCTTTTGCCCCTAACGGCCAGGAGGCGCTGCCGTGGAAGTCGATACCCATCCGGTGTGCGGCCCGGGAGATGACGTGACCGCCGGTCGGCGCCGTCAGGAAGAGAAAGGCAATCCCGAGCAGACAGGTCAGGCCGGCCCCGCCGGGGCCGAAGAAGACAAATCCGGCGAGAAAGACCGAGGCCGCGCCGAGGGTCGTTGCCTTGCTCGTGGCGTGCAGACGGTTGTAGACGTTCGGCAGGCGAAGCAGTCCAACGGTCCCGACCAGCAGGAAGAAGCTCCCGATGGCGACCAGTAACACCACCAGCCCCGCACGCAGCGGGCCGACTGTCGGCGCCCCGTCACCGGCAGCGGCCAGAAGCGTCGCCGGGTCGGTCATGGTTCGATAAGGTCCCCCTCTGTCACGTACCGCGCAACGGCGATCGTGCTGATGAAGCCGATGATCGCGAGGACGAGGCTGACAGTCACGAACAGCCCCTGTTCGGTGGCCAGCGCAAAGAGAACCGCGATGGCGACGACGTTGGTCGCGATGGTGTCGAGGCCGATGACCCGGTCGGGGGTCGTCGGGCCGCGGATGACCCGGTAGCCGGCCAGAAGTGTCAGGGCGCTCGTCAGGGCCAGCCCGACCTGCACCGCGAGTGCGAGGAACTCGGGGGTTTCAGTCATCCCGTTCACCCCCTTCGCCCGCCGGCCGGTCACCGGCTGTGTCCCCGGCGGGACCCTCCGGCGACGCGTCGGTCGCGGCGGGGCTGGCGCGGGCGCTCGGACGCGGCGGGGCCGGGTCCCCCGGTTCGCGCTCCTCGGCGAAGATCCGCAGTGCGTAGTCCTCCCAGGAGCGGATCGGTTCGACGACCGAGTCGCGGTCGCCGCTTATCACGTGGACGTACAGCGTGTTGGTGTCGTCGTCGTGGTCCATTGTGAGCGTCCCCGGTGTGAGCGTGATACTGTTGGCGATGGTGGTGACCGCGAGGTCGGACTGCACGCGTAACGGAACCTCGACGACCGCGGGCTCGATAGGCATCGACGGGGCGAGGACCCGGTAGGCGACGTCGACGTTCGCCGTCAACAGCTCCTTCCCGAACAGCGCCGCGTAGGCGACGGTCGGCGGAATCGCCGTGACGGCCCCCGTCAGGTTCAGCCTCGCGGTGTAGAAGTTCCGCAGGAGGTACGCAACCGGCAGGCCAAAGACGACCCCGGGCAGGAACTCCGCGAGCAGCCCCTCGGGGGTGAGCGGGGGGCCACGGACGAACAGCCACAGGACCCCGAGGCCAACGCCGAAGACCGGCCAGCGCCGCACCATCACCGGCCCACCCCCAGGAGCCCCCGGACGGTCTCGGCGGTCTCGCTGCCGGCGGACTCGTTTCCGCCGTCTGCAAGCGCCTCACTCGCGGTCGTCGGGTCGACGAGGTCGACGTAGCCGCCGGTGTCGACCGCCGCCGCCGCCCCCGCCTGTGCCGCCCGGTAGACCGGGTCGAACCCGACACCGATAGCGACCAGCACGAGCGCCAGGCCGGTGACGACCACGACCAGCGCGCGCGGGTTCCTCGCCGTGTCGACGGCCTTCGAGGTCTCCCCCCAAAACCCCCGGTTCCAGGTCCGGGAGACGTAGACGATGGTCAACACGGCCCCTCCGAGCGCAACCGCGAGGGCCGGGCCCCCACCGAGCCCCGCAGTCAGCGACTGTCCAGCGGTGTCGAAGACGAGGAGCTTGCCGAAGAACCCGGACAGCGGCGGGATCCCGACAAGCGCCAACCCCCCGAGCAAGAACGCCCCCGAGAGGAACGGGGCCCGGCCGGTCAACCCCCCGAGGTCCTCGAATTTGATCGAGCCCACGCCGTCGTAGACGGCCCCGCTGACGAGAAAGAGCAGCCCCTTCGCGACAGCGTGGTTGAGGGCGTAGACAAGCGCCGCCGTGACACCCAACACCCGGAGCGGCCCCTCCGCACCCGCGGCCAGCGCCAGCGGCAGGATAATGAAGCCGGCCTGGCCGATGCTCGAGTACCCGAGAACGCTGTCGAGGTCCGGTTGGTTGACCGCCGCGACCCCGCCGAGGACGATGCTCGCCGCGGCCATCACCAGGAGTACGGGGCCAAAGAAGGCGAGAAACGACTCGCCGGTCAGAAGCGGCGCCCCCGGAGGGACGGTGGCCGCGGCGAAGACGGTGAAGTACAGCCGGATGATGGCGTAGATGCCGACCTTCTTCATCACGCCGGCGAGCACGGCGGCGACGGGGGCAGGGGCGGCCCGGTAGGCGCCGGGCACCCAGAACTGGAAGGGGACGATACCCGCCTTCAGTGCGAACACGACAAAGAGCAGTCCGGCGAGCCCCAGGACAGGTCCGGGGTCGATGCCGTAGGCCCCTGCGTTCGCCAGCCGACGGGCCATGTCCGCCATGTTCAGGGTGCCTGTGGTGGCGTAGAGCCCGCCGATGGCCACCAGCATGACCGCACTGCCGACGAGGTTGAGCACCACGTACCGCAGGGCCGCCATCGTCTCCTGACGGCGGCCGTAGAACGCCACGAAGACGTAGCTTGGCATCAGCATGACCTCGAACCAGACAAAGAGGTTGAAGATGTCGCCCGTCAGGAAGGAACCGGTGACGCCGACCAGCATGAAGTGATAGAGCGGGTGAAAGGAGACCCGCTGGCCGACGCTGTCGACGTAGAAGACGGCAAAGGCAACCGCGGCAAACGCCACGATTGCCGTCAGCCCGAGCATAAAGACGGCGAGTTCGTCGGCCACGAGCGTGATCCCGAAGGGGGCCGGCCAGTCCGAGAGTTGGTAGACGGCGGCGCCGTCGGCCCGGACGCGCCGGGCCAGCAGGACGACCGCCGACGCGTACGCGCCGCCCCCGACCAGACTGAGCGCCCGCTGTGTGCGCTTCGACCGTCGGGAGAGCAGTGTGGCAATCGCCACGACCAGCGCCACGAGCATCGGCGCGATGACGACCTGTTGTGCGGCGGTCGTTGTCACGCCGAGTCACCCCCGTCGGCACCCTCGGGCGGGGCAGGTGCGCCCCCGGCGTCCCCTTCGGGTTCGGCACCGCCGTCGGCTACAACCCCCTCCGGGTCGGGGTCGTCGCTCAGGTCGATCGTTCCCCGGGTCTGGTAGACCCGGAAGGTGAGCACGAGCGCGAAGGCAGTCGTCCCGAAGCCGATGACGATGGCGGTCAGGACCAGCGCCTGAACCAGGGGGTCCGTGACGTCGGCGCTCGCACCGTGTGCGAGGACCGGCGCCGCACCCGACAGCCCACCCATCGTCACCAGGTAGAGGTTTGCCGCCTGACCGATGATCGCGACCCCCCAGACCACGCGGACCACGTCCCGCCGGAGGATGAGGAAGGTTCCAACGGCAAAGAGCAGCCCCAACACGACCGCGAGGACGACCTGTGTCATTCCAGCCCCACCACCGCGAGGATCGTCAGAAGCGCGCCGACGACCACGAGATAGACCCCGAGGTCGAAGACCAGCGCACCGGCGAGTTCCAGTTCCTCGTACAGCGGGACGTGCTCGATGAACAGGACCGCCTGCGTCAGGAAGGGGAACCCAAGCCCGATCGCGACAAGCCCTCCGGCGGCGGCGATGAGAAGCCCAACGCCAAAGACGGGCCCGAGGTCACGCACCAGCGTGGACTCGACGGCGCCGGTCGCCGGGACCTGCTGGTCGAGCAGTTCCGTCCGGATGTAGTCCAGCCCATAGATGATGTAGGTTAGTGCAAATGCGGTCACCGTCAGAACGCCGGCGATGAACCCGCCGCCGGGCTGGTTGTGCCCCTGCAACAGCAGTGCAATCGCGGTCACGAGGATGAGGGGGACGACCACCCGCGTGATGGTCCGGGCGATGACTGTCGGCTCCCGTTCGGTCACTGTGACCCACCTCGGTCGCGCATGGCAACAATCGTCACGATCGACAGCGCCGCCATAGCGACGACCGCAATCTCGCCCATCGTATCGAACGCACGGAAGTCGACGAGAATGACGTTGACGATATTCCCACCGCCACCCCAGTCGAGCAGCCAGGCACCGTGTTCGGCCGGAACACCGGCGCGCTCGATAAAGAAGTCGGCGATCGGGTCCTCGGGCGACCCGGCCGTCGAGAGCAGGACCGTCACGAAGACGGTCACGCCAACCGCGCCGGCCACGACCGCGTCCCGGGCTGCTCGCACGCGGCTGATACTCCCGTAGAAGGCCGGAAGCTGGTTCAACACCAACAGAAAGAGCACGAGGACGAGCGTCTCGATGAGCAACTGCGTGAGTGCGAGGTCGGGCGCGCTCGCGAGGATATAGAAGATGGCGATCATGAAGCCGAGAATCGAGAGCGTGAGCACGCCGGCGATGTGGGAGGGGGCAATACCGACTGCCACCGCCGCGACGACACCGACCAGGAGGACGAGTCCGACCGGGACCCCCACGCCGACCGGCACCAGCCCCGAGACACCGGCGCCGCCGACGGCGTACCCGGCGAGCGTCAGCAGACTGACTGCGACGAAGAGTACGCCCGCGTAGGTCCGTAGGGCCCCGGTGTGGAGGTAGCTACTGACCACACGACTGCGGTCGACCCGGCCCGTCAGCCCGTCGTAGTACCAGTTCGCGTTCGTCGGGCGGACCGCCCGGACCCGGCGGATCGCGTCCCGGAGTCGGCCGTAAAAGGGGTAACTGACGGCACCGAGAAGGATGGTCGCACCACTCATCAGCACGGGCGGCTTTGGGGTCGTCGGGATGGCGTACTTAAACTCCACACCACCGTCAGTGCTAGCGACGGTGCTGTCGACGACGCTGCCGACGAACGTATCGAGCGGGCCCAGGGGGACGCCTGCGGTGGCAGTGACCCCGCCAAGGCCGATGAGCCCGGCGACGACGGCCAGGAGGACGGGCGGCGCGAGCATCGCAGCCGGCGGGCTGTGGACGTGGCCCAGCCCGTCGGGCTTGTCGCCGAAGAACAGGTGCAAAAACCGGATCGAGTAGAGAAAGGTGAACACGCTCCCGAGGACCGCGACGACCGGAAGCAGCCACCAGAGCCCGCCGTCGTGGACCGCCACCTCGTAGGTGGCCTCGAAGAGAAACTCCTTCGAGTAGAACCCGTTGAACGGGGGCACACCGGCCATCCCCAAGGCCGCGACGACCGTGACCGCCGCGGTGACCGGCAGGTCCGAGCGTAGCCCCCCGAGCTCCGACAGCGCCCGTGTCCCTGCCTCGTGTGCGACGATCCCAGCGACCAGAAACAGTGCCGCCTTGAACATCGCGTGGTTGAGGATGTGGAAGCCGCCGGTCTCCGCACCCAGGACGTTTGCCACCCCGAACCCGGCGACGATGAGCCCGAGATGAGAGGCGGTTGAGTACGCGAGTAGCTCCTTTATATCCGACGCCGCGACCGCGAGGACCGCCGTGACGGTCATCGTGACCAGTCCGAGTGTCGCGAAAAGCAACATCCAGCCGTCGCCGACATCGAGCAACAGCGGACGCAGCCGGCCGACGAGGTAGACGCCGGCTTTGACCATTGTCGCCGAGTGCAGAAACGCCGACACCGGTGTCGGCGCCTCCATCGCGTTTGGCAGCCAGATGTGTAGCGGCACCTGTGCCGACTTTGCTGCCGCGCCGACCCCCACCAACACCAACACCGGGACGAACAGCCCG
>JAQCNN010000246.1 GCA_028275005.1 Salinirussus sp. | reverse complement strand
AAAGCAAGAGACAACAGTTAAAGTCGTTGTGGGTGAAGCCGGAGGCAAACCATCCCGGGGGAGCACACACGGTGTCAGGCACAGACGTGACGGCAACCGACGAGACGGCGTAAACTGAGGGCGAGATCCGGACCATCGCGCTGGCGATCATCGGCGGGGTCCTGTTCGGCGGGGTAGCCACCGGTGTCGCCTTTCCGACACTGCCGCTGCTCGACCGGATCCTGGGTATCTCCTCGCTGATGCTCGGGGTCATCCTCAGCGCCAACCGGGTCTCGCGGCTGCTGATGAACACACCTGCGGGCAACATCATCGACCGGTACGGCGCCCGCCGGCCGATGATCCTCGGGCTGTTTGTCCAGGCGCTGGGCCCCTTCGGGTACGTCCTCGGCCTCTATACGCCGGCGGGCGTATTCACCGTCCCGGGGCTCGGCCCGGTTTCCTACCCCGGTGTCGTGTTCGTGCTCGCGCGGGCGATGTGGGGGGTCGGCAGCGCCTTTGTCTTTCTCGGGGCCTTCGCGACGATCACCCACGTCACCACCAACGACAACCGTGGCCGGTGGCTGGGTTACCTCCGGGGTGGCCAGTCGCTTGGCTTCCCGAGCGGACTCGTGCTCGGCGGGCTGGTCGCGGATATCTACAGCGCCGAGGCAGCCTTCCTGATCGCCGGCGTGCTCGCCTTTGTTGCCGGCGTCGTCGCCTCGCTTGTCCTCCCCGAGGTGGACGCCGAGACCGACCAGCAGGCCCGACTGCGGGATATCCCGGCGATGCTCCGGCGTGAACCCCGTATCTTCCCGCTCGGGGTCGGCAACATGACCATCCGGTTCATGTTCGGCGGGGTGCTGCTCTCGACAGTTGCCTCATACGCCACCGCCTCGAACATGCAACTCTACGGCCTCTCCGGGGGCGGGATCAGCGGCGTGGTGCTGGCGACAGGGGTCTTTTTTTCCTCGGCGACGATGGTGGTTGCCGGCCGGGTCTCGGACCGGCTTGACAACCGCGTGATTATTACGGTGCCTGCGTTCAGTGCCATGGCTGCCGGGCTCGCCCTGCTCGGGCTCTTTGCCACGCTTGAGGCGCTCTTTCTCGGGGTCGCGCTCGTCGGCGTTGGAACCGGTGGCTCCGGCCCCGCACTGCTCGCCATCCTCGGGGACATCACCCCCGGCTCCGAGATCGGCCGGATGGGGAGTGTCTACAACGTGATGGGCGACGTTGGCCTGGTGCTCGGCCCGCTGCTCGCGGTGCCGATGGTCGAGGTCTGGCCGGGCTACCGGGCCAGCTACTACCTCTACGGGGCGGCCGTGGTCGCCACCATGGCCGTCGTCGCCGTCCCGCTGTTGCGCTACGAGGTCACCGACGTCGTCTCCGACACGGCGTAGGCCGGCCACGCAGGCGAGACACGCTTAAGTGCGACTGGGAAAGCCAGTCACACATGCAACGGGACCTACTAGTCACCGAGTTTTTCGACCGGGCACGGGACTACTACGGCGACGAGGAGGCGGTCGTCACGACGACGGGTGACCGGCTCACCTACGACGAGCTGTTCGACCTCGCAGACGGCTTCTCGGCGTTCCTCCAGGAGCGCGGCGTCGAGAAGGGCGACCGCGTGGCCGTGCTGGACCCGAACACCCACTACCACCTCGCGGCCGCCTACGGTATCATGCAGGTCGGCGCGGTCCACACGCCGCTGAACTACCGGCTGGTTCCCGACGACTACGAGTATATCCTGAGCGACGCCGGCGTCGACGCGGTCTTCGCCGACCACGAGTACGCCGGGAAGGTCGAGGCGGTCCGCGAGGGGATTCCGACGGAGACGTTCGTCACCAACGACGCCGACGCCGTCGAGGGGGACTGGGACTCCTTTGACGAGGCGGTCGCCGCGGCCGGGACGGACGTCCAGCGCCCGGAGATGCACGAGGACGAGGATATCACAATCAACTACACGTCGGGGACGACCGGCGACCCGAAGGGTGTCGTCCGGACCCACCGCACGGAGACACTCCACGCATATCTCACCGCCCACCATCAGAAGCTGCACGACGACGACGTCTACCTGTGGACGCTGCCGATGTTCCACGTCAACGGCTGGGGACACATCTTCGCCGTGACGGGTGTCGGGGCGAGACACGTCTGCACCCGCGGGGTCGACGCCGCGGATATCGTCGAGACGGTCACGGCCGAGGATGTCTCCTACCTGTGTGGCGCGCCGACGGTGTTGAACATGCTCATCGACTACTACGAGAGCAGGAACGGGGATGTCGAGATGAGCGGGGAGAACGACGTCCGGGTCGCAACGGCCGGGGCGGCGCCGCCGGAGGCGACTATCCGGACCGTCGAGGACGACTTTGGCTGGTATCTCAAGCACGTCTACGGCGCGACCGAGACCGGTCCGCTCATTACGACCTCCGACGCCCGGCGGTTCTTCGCGGACGGCGACGACACGCGGTTCACGGTCAAAAAACGCCAGGGGCTGTCCTTCCTCGGGACGGAGGTCCGCGTCGTCGACGAGGACGGCGAGGATGTCCCCCGGGACGGCGGGACCATCGGTGAGGTGGTCGTCGGCGGGAACCAGGTGATGGACCGCTACTGGAACAAGCCCGAGGCCACCGAGGAGGCCTTCTCCGACCGCGTCGAGGGCTACTACCACACCGGCGACCTCGCCACCGTCGACGAGAACGGGATGATCGCCATCCAGGACCGCAAGAAGGACATCATCATCTCCGGCGGGGAGAACATCTCTAGTATCGAACTCGAGGACACGCTGTTCGACCACGACGCCGTCTCCGACGTGGCCGTCATCCCCTCCCCCAGCGAGCAATGGGGCGAGACCCCGAAGGCATTTGTTATTCCGGCGAACGATGACCCGGAGGACCCGCCCGTGTCGGGCGAGCAACTCCGGGCGTTTTGTGAGGACCACCTGGCCAGCTACAAGCTGGTCCGACGCTTCGAGTTCGTTGAGGAACTCCCCACGACGGCCACCGGCAAGGTCCAGAAGTTCGAACTCCGCGAGCAGGAGTGGGAGGACGAGGAGGGGATGATCGGCGAGGGGTGACGGCTCACTCGCCGTTGACGACCGCCGTCTCGACCTCGCCGCCGGCCACCGACACACCCGCCGCACAGACCGCGTGCTCGAAGGGGTGGGCGTACAGCTCCCGGGCCGCCCCCGCGGCGTCGGTCGCCGCGAGGTCGAACGGCTCCGGACTCGCCCGCTCGTAGGTCGCCACCAGCGTCGGCTCGGTGACGGCCTCGACGAGCAGGGC
>JAQCNN010000242.1 GCA_028275005.1 Salinirussus sp. | reverse complement strand
GCCCGGTGTTCGAGATTCCGACCGGGCCTCCGAGCGTCCCCGGCCGACGCCTCGAACGCCTGCTCCACGAGGCACTCGGGACGGCCGGGGTCGAACTGCTGACGGGTCACCGGGTCACCGGCGCCGAGACGACCGGCGGCGATATCACGACGCTGACGACCGAGACGGACAACGGCGAGCGCCGGGTGGAGACCGAGGCGGTCGTCCTGGCGACGGGCGGGCTCGTCGGCGGCGGGATCGAGGGGACTCCCGAGGCGGTCCAGGAGCCGGTCTTCGGCTGTCACGTCCCCGCCCCGGAGGACCGCTCGGCGTGGGCGGCGACGGCGGCGCTTGGCGACCACGCCTTCGCCCGCTTTGGCGTCGAGACCGACGGCAGGCTCCGCCCACTTGACGCGCGGGAGGAGCCGGAGTTCGGGAACCTCAGGGCGGCGGGAAGCGTCCTCGGCGGGTACGACTTTGCCGCCGAGAAGTCCGGCAGCGGCGTCTCGGTCGCGACCGGCTACGTCGCCGGTCGGCTGGCCGCCGAGGACGGGGCCTGAGGGCGAGCCCACCCCACGCAGGGTGTGGAGTGTGCCGGCCCGCGGGACGGAGCCGGTCGACGGCAGCGGTGTCGCTTTCTCTCCCGGGGTGTGGACAGAGCCGAACCGCCCCGAACCGGTCGACGAGCCACCGACACGGGCAGGGATAGTCACAGTGACCGGTTCCCAGGGCTTTTATGACCGTCCTGAATATGTCGCATGTCTATGAATTCCGAGACAGCCACGCGTAGGCGCGTACTCGAGACGCTCGGCGCCGCGGGTGTCGTTGGCCTCGCCGGATGTAGCGGCGGGGGGGACGGGACGGCGACCGAGACCGAGACCGAAACCGAGGGTGACGGCGGCGGTGGCTCGACGGAACAGAGTGTCTCGGGAACGGTCACCATCGGGATGCTCCAGCCCACCACGGGCTCGCTGCAGCCCTACGGGAACCAGGCGCTCGCGGGCTTTTACAGCGCGCTGGGCTACAAGGGCGACCCCGCAAGTATCCCGGGTGCCGACGGGCTGGCCGACGACCCGACCATCGAGGTCGGCGACGTGACCTACGACTTCCTCGTTCGGGACTCGAAAAACGACTCCGGCGAGGCACAGTCGCTCGCGGGCGACCTGGTGCGTAACGAGGGCGTCGACATGCTCGCTGGCGTGACCAACTCGGCGGGCGCACAGACCGTCGCCGGCGACATCGCGGGGCCGTCCCAAACCCCCTACATGGCGGGGCCGGCCGCGACGGTCAATCTGACCGCCGACAGCCAGTTCTGTAACGACCAGACGTTCCGTGCCAGCGAGAACGTCGCCATGGACGCCTTCAGCGGCGGGCAGTATATTGCCAACGAGACGGACATCAGTTCGGTCTACATCTACTACGCCAACTACACCTTCGGCCAGTCGGTCAACCGGTACTACACGAGTGTCCTGGAGAACAACGGCGTCTCGGTCGAGGGGCGAACCGCCCTGCCGCCGGGCTACGCGGAGGACTGGCCGGGTCAGTTCCAGAAGGCCGTCGACGCCGACGTCGACGCCATCATCGGCGGCTTTACGGTCTCGACCCTGCCGGACATGGTCGGGACCTTCGTCCGGAACAACGACCAGTACGACTTTGGCTTTGCCGGCGGCTACACGACCCGGGTCGGGGCCTTCCTGGTCGGCTCAACTATCACGCAGACGCTGGACGGCGAGCTCACCCAGCAGGCGCTCGCGGACCTGAACTTCGGGCCCTTCACCACCCGGTACCACTGGAACCAGTACGACAACCCGGTCAACGACGGGCTCATCGACATCCACACCGACAAGTACGGCTACTACCCGGACCTGTTCACCAGCGGGATGTTCACCGGGGCGTCGGCGATCCACGAGGCCGCCACCGCCGCGGGCTCGACGAACCCACAGGATATCCGTAACCAGCTCAGCGGGCTGACGGTCACGGATACCCCGAAAGGCGAGGGTGCCTACACCTTCCAGGAGTACAACCACCAGGCCCGCTCGCCGATGACGGTGTCGGACCCGATGCCGACGACCGACGAGGCGGGCCAGTTCTGGCAGTTCCAGGGCAACCCCGTCGCGTTCATGCCTTCGGAGCCGACACAGACATTCGCACAGGACCAGACCACGCTCAAATCCGACGCGGAGACGATGAACTGCTCGCTGTAGCATGCTCTCCACCGAAGGCCTCACCAAACGCTTTGGTGGCATCACGGCCGTCGACGGGGTGGACTTCGACCTCCAGGAGGGTGAACTCTGCTCGCTTATCGGCCCGAACGGGGCCGGCAAGACCACCTTCTTCAACCTCCTCACCGGGGCACTCGAGCCAACGACCGGGCGGATCCGCTTTCGGGACCGGGACATCACCGACACCTCGCCCGAGCGGACCGCCTCGCTCGGGATCCACCGCTCCTTTCAGATCACCAATATTTTTCCCACCTCGACGGTGTTAGAGAACGTCAGGATCGCCGCCCAGGCCCACAGCAACGCCTCCGTTGCCCTGTGGCGCAACTACAAGGCCTACGAGGAGTTCATCGAGGAGGCCCACGGGGTGCTGGAGCGGGTTGGGTTGGCCGACCGCGCCGAGGAGCGGGCACAGAGCCTCAGTCACGGCGAAAAGCGGAAACTCGAGGTCGGGATCGCGCTGGCTGGTGACCCGGCTGTCCTCCTCCTCGACGAGCCAAACGCAGGGGTCTCCTCGGAGAGCGTCGACGAGATAATCGACCTCATCAGGGACGTCAGCAACGACCACGCGGTCCTGCTGGTCGAACACAATATGGATATCGTGATGACGGTCAGTGACCGGATCGTCGTCCTGAATCAGGGGGCGGTTATCGCCGACGGCGCCCCGGAGACGGTCCAAGGTGACCCGCGGGTTCAGGAGGCCTACCTCGGCGGCTACGAGGCCGGCGACGCGGCCGGTGCCCGCGAGGAGGCCGACACAGTCGACGAGGAGGGGGTCGCGTGAGCCTACTCGAGGTCAGAGACGTCCACACCTACTACGGGGAGAGCCACATCCTCGAAGGGGTCTCCCTGGACGTCGACACCGACGAGGTGGTGGCACTACTCGGGCGCAACGGTGTCGGCAAGACCACGACCATGCGTACCATTCTCCAGCTGACCCCACCACGGAAGGGTCGTGTCCGGTTCCGGGGCGAGGAGATGGTCGGCAAGCGGACGAGCGATGTCGCCAAGCGTGGGGTGGGCTGGATCCCGGAGGACCGCCGGATGTTCGGCAATCTCACCGTCGAGGAGAATATCCGGGCGGCGGTGCCGTCGGGGTCCGACATGGGGGCGGCCTTCGAGACGGCCTTCGAGACGTTCCCGATCCTCGAGGAGCGACGCCAGCAGGACGCCGGGACACTCTCCGGCGGCCAACAGCAGATGCTCGCCATCGCCCGCGGGCTCGTCGGTGACAACGAGATGCTGCTGGTCGACGAGCCAAGCGAGGGGCTGGCCCCGCAGATCGTCGCCGATGTCGGCGAGGCCCTGGCCCGCGTCAGCAACGAGGTGGCGGTACTGCTCGTCGAGCAGAATCTCCGGCTCGCACTCAACCTCGCCGACCGATTCTACGTCCTCGACCACGGTCAGGTGGTCGACGAGGGTGACACGGCGGCCGTCGACCCCGGGTCGGAGCGGCTCACCAGACACCTCTCGGCATGACAGGACTCCTCCTCCAGTTCGGCCCGACCGCCCTACTCGAGACGCTCATCCAGGGGCTCGGCCAGGCCGGTCTCTACGTGATCCTCGCGAGCGGGCTGACACTCATCTTCGGGCTGATGGGTGTGCTCAACTTCGCACACGGCGCGTTCATCACCATCGGCACCTACCTCGGGGCGATGGGGCTGTTCCTGCTCTCCTCGCCGAACGCGGCCGGGGTGGGTGGCTTTCTGCCGCTGTTGGGTGTGTTCGTGCTCGTCTTTGTCGGGCTGATGGCGCTTGGCTCGCTTGTGGAGTTCGGGTTGGTTCGCCGGCTCTACGGACGGCCGCCGATCGACCAGATCCTCCTCACCTTCGGGGTGGCGACGGTCCTCCAGCAGCTCGCCGAGATCTTCGTCAACCTCTTTACCGGTGGGACGAGCAACCAGGCCCAGACCCCGTGGCCCGAACCTGCGACCTACGGCCCGGCGGTCTTCGGCGAGAACGTCACCGTGGCCGGTCTCGCAATCGATGGGGTAGTGCTCATGGAGATCCTCGTCGGCGCTGTCGTCGTCGCCGGGGTGTACCTGTTTCTCACCCGGACCCGCTACGGGCTGTACATCCGCGCCGGCAGCGAGGACGACGAGATGGCCGAGGCACTCGGGATCGATATCCGCCGGGTGTTCACCGTCGTCTTCGGTATCGGGTCGGGGCTGGCCGGCGTTGCCGGCACCTTCCTCATCTGGCAGAGCACCTACGACGTAACCGTCGCCATCGGCGCCCAGGCGCTGTTACCGGCGTTTATTGTCGTCGTCGTCGGCGGGCTCGGCACCTTCACCGGGACCGTCGTGGCGGCGGCCGTCGCCGGCTTCTTCTTCGAGTTCGGTGTGCTCCTCTCGACGAACGTCTTTGACTTTGTCTCCCTGCCACAGATGTTGCTGTTCATTCTGCTGGTCGTGACGCTCATCGTTCGTCCGACCGGTATCCTCGGCGAGGAGGAGGTGGGGGGCCATTAGCTCCGAGGACCCCGACACCCCGGACACGGGTGGTGAGGAGCGAGGAACCGACGGGCCCCACCGGTCAGACGAGGGGGGGCTGTCCGGTGTCGCCGACAGGCTCGGATATCTCGCCGCCGCCGGAGGGGCTGTCCTCCGGAGCCCCACCGAGGGCGCGATTTCACGGCGGGGGTTCTCCTGGCTCCGTGACCCCTCCTGGATTGGCCCTGTCATCCGGAACCACCTGTTGCACATCCTGGTGGTCCTGTTGCTGTTCATCTACCCGGGGGTCTACAGCATCGTCCAGCCAAGCGGCGGGGGTGGGACGGTGGGCGTGTTACGCCTGCTCCTGCCCCAGGAGTCGCTGATGTTCGAGGTGTTGATCCTCGCACTGTTTGCGGTTTCCTTTGACTTTATCAGCGGGTACACCGGCTACCTCTCCTTTGGTCACTCCCTGTTTTTCGGGACCGGCGTGATGATGGTGCTCGGCGCCCGCGCGGACGCCTTTGCCGGCGCTGGAATCCCGGTGCTCTCGGCGTTCGGCCCACAGACGCCACTGCTACAGGTGATGCTCGGGGCGATGGTCCTGGCGATGCTCTTGGCGGTGCTGATCGGCGGGGTCTCCTTCCGGCTGACCGGCGTCTACTTCGCGATGATCACCCTCGGTGTCGCCGAACTCGCCCGGTTTATCGTCGTAGGCTACATCGGCGAGACGGGGCTACAGGTCACCGGGAGTGATCTTGACTGGGTCATCGGGCTGCCCGGTATTGGCGGGGTGAATCTCATCCCGTTCCGGGGGTCACAGGTGGTCCTGACCGACGTCCCGATACTGGGGTCGCTCATCGGGCTCATCAGCAGTCTTCCCGTCGTTGGCCCCTACGTCCCGGCGGAGATCCAGCTCATCCCGCTCACCTCGTCGTATCTCGTGGTCGGTCTCGTCGTTGTCCTCTCCTACTTCGTCATGCAGCGGATCCTCAACTCACCGTTCGGGCGTGTGATGCTCGCCATCCGTGAAAACGAGGAACGCGCGAGCGCCATCGGGATCAACACCTACTACTACAAGAACGCCGCCTTCGCGATCAGCGCGGCCTTTGGTGCGCTCGCGGGCGCCTTACAGGCCGCCTGGGCCCACCAGGCAAACGCCGCCGGGGCCTTTGGCGTCCTCGAGCGCGCCGGCCCGGCACTGATCGCGACCATCATCGGCGGGATCGGGACGCTGGCTGGCCCGTTCTACGGAACACTGTTCGACGAGAATCTCGTCGAGGTCTTCGACCGCGATATCAAACCGTTCCTGGGCGACCTCCTCGGCGCGGAGACCCTCCAGTCGACTGCGGTCCTCGGGACGAACCTCAACGGGGTCATCGACATCTGGCTGACCGGCCAGGCCCAGATGTACACCGGCACGGTGTTCATCGTCTTCATCCTCTTCGTGCCCGGCGGGCTACTCGGGACACTCCGACTCTACGCCGGCGGCAAACTGAGCCACCGCTTTGGTGACTTCCTCGCCGGTCTCGTCGGCCGCGGGCGGGGCGTGCTGGGCCGATAGACGTCCGTTCCCGGCCGCTTTTGGTCAACCTAAACCCTCAAGAGGGTCGGGGTGTGACTGGGAGTCAATGGAGTACGGGTTCGAGGACCTCAGCGTCGTGATGGGGACCTACAACGAGGCGGAGGCAATCGAGACGGTGCTGACCGACATCGAGCGGGTGACCGACGGGGAAGCCGAGGTCGTCTGCGTCGACAGCTCCGAGGACCGCACCCCGGAGATAGCCCGTGAACACGGCGCCCGCGTCATCGAACAGGAGCCACAGGGCTACGGCGTGGCGGTCCGGACGGCGCTGCTCGCGGCCGACCGGCCGGTCGTCGTCACCACCGACTGCGACGACACCTACCCAATGGAGCAGCTCCCGGCGTTTCTCTCGCTTATCAACGAGGGCTACGACGTCGTCAGCGGCGACCGGCTCTACCACGGCGCCGAGGCGATGCCGGCGTTCAATCGGCTCGGCAACCGCCTGTTCGCGCTGCTGGCGAGCCTCCTGCTGGGGCGACGGGTGCACGACGTCACGACCGGGATGCGTGCCTACCGACGGGAGGTGGTCGAGAAGGTCGAGTGGACCGAAAACACCGGGCTCTCGGCGGAACTCCTGCTCCGGCCGACCATGCGCGAGTACGAGGTCCGGGAGCTCCCCATCCCGTACCGCGAGCGCGCCGGCGAGACGACGCTCGACCCGGTTGCCGGCGGGGTCGCCATCGGCAAGTCGGTCATAACGGTCTGTCTAGAGGAGCGACTCCGGTGAGGGCCGGTCGGCGACAGCATGCGGTGACCGGGCCGACGCGGCCTCGGCGTCAGGGGCCCCGCCGGTAGCTGTCGGTCCCGCCGGGGTGTCCCTGTGGGTTCTCCAAGCCGACCAGTTCGGCCCCCGTCGGCGTCGTGTACAGGGCGTAGAGCAGTTCGTTCACGAGATAGAACCGGACCCGTTCGACGGCCGAGCCCGACGGGTCGGGGTCGGCGGTCCGGGCCCCCATGTCCTCCAGGGCCGCCTCCTGCTGTTCGGGCTCCAGGTCCGGATAGCCGCGGTCGTACCAGTTGCGGGCGTAGTCGTCGAGGGTGGCGGCCGCATCCGCGACCCCGCGGGCGTGGTCGGGCCGGTCACGGGCCCGGCCGACGACGTACTGCTCGACAAAGCCCGACACGCCGGCGACCTCGCCGGGGTAGACGACCTGGGCAACGGCCTGGACTGTCACCACCGCTTCGTCGGTCAGCGGTCGTCGGTCGTCATCCCCACCGAGTGCGACCCCGCCGGTGACGGCGACACCGGCAGCTCCGAGGGCGGCCAAGGCGTCGCGGCGCGTGAGTTCGTACTCAGTCATGGACTCGTGCCTCCAGCGTGACGTTCGGGCGGTGGACCCCACTTCCGGGGATGTACGCGGCCTCGCCCCCACAGAGGCGTGGCTGCCGGCAGACCTCCAGGGCCGGCGTGAGCGCGCGGACGGTCCCGTTTCTGCGGTCGACTGGCAGTTGTACCCGGTAGCTGAAACTGTCTACGGTCCCGGAGTCGACGAAAACACGCAACTCGACCGGCCCCTGCCGGTCGACGGGGACCGACACCGGGCCCGAGAGCCCCGGCGACCGGAGTGTCGCGGTCGCCCCGTGCACCGTGAGGGTCAGGTCGACCGGTTCGGGCGGGTCAGTCACGAGCCCGGCACTGACAGTCTCTGCCCCCGAGAGCTGGACGGTCGCCCCGCGAGCGGACGCCGGCACCCCCGCCCGGATGTCGGCGTGGACCGCCGAACCGTCGACCTGGCGGACCCGTTGGAGGTGGCCGGTAACCCTTGTCCCCTCGATTGGCGCCCACCGCCCCCGGAGGACGTAGCGGTAGACGGGGCGGTTCTGGACCGCGTCGAGAACCGCAAAGGGGCGCTCCTCGACGGCGTAGACCGGCCCCTCGTCGAGCCCGGGGTCGTTTCGCAGCGCCTGGAAGGGGTGGTTCAGCCAGTCGCCGTACGGGTCCGGGAGGAGGACGAGCCCCTCCGCCAGTGAGCGCTCCTCGAACGGTTCGTAGGCCTGCTCGTAGCTGTCGGTCACGTCGGCGTTGGCGGCCAGCGGCGAGGCGACTGCCCCGACGGCGAGTGCGCCGGCGGGGAGTGTGAGGACCAGCACGGCGACCGCTCCGAGCGCGCGGGCCTGCCGGCGGTCGAGTCGGGTCCGGTTCGGGAGGGTCACAGCCCAGGACCGGAGTCGGGCCCGGAGCCACAGCAGGCCGACCGCACCAAAGACGGTCGTCGGGACCAGGAGGCCGGTGTGGTAGTACGGCCCCATGAAGTACACCAGCCCGTCACCGACACGGTCGAGCTCGCCCAGGCTGTTCAGCGTCCCCCAGAAGAACAGCTGGCCGAGGGGAATCGAGAGGCCGAGCCCCGCGAGGACCGCCTTCCGGGGGTCGACGGCCGGCAGCCGGCGGAACGTGACGCCGAGGCCGACGGCCGCCGCGAGCGTCCCGAGCGGCGCCGCGGGTGTCCAGTTTGTGACGTACCGGCCGAGGATGCGGGCGTTTGCCTCGATAGCCAGCGGGACCGAGTACACCCGGTCGTAGTCCAGGATTCGCCGGTAGCCAAAGCCCGGACCGTCCAGGGGGGCAAAGGCCTGATACGGAAAGGTCGTCGGCGAGCCGGTGACGTATGCGTTGTACCCGAGCGTGACCGCGACGCCGGCCAGCCCCAGGGCGACGGTCGTGGCCTGTCGGACGGCCGGACCCCACTCGAGTGAGCGGAGCGTCCAGAGCGCGTGGAGCATAAACGGGGTCGCAAAGAGGACCGCGGTGTACGGTCGCGCGAAGAACGCGAGCCCAATGGCGAGACCGGCAACCGCGGCAGGTGTGCGGGCACCGGTTCGGGCGGCCCGGAGGTACGACCAGGCAAAGAGGAGGTTCAGCAGGAGGGTCGGAACGTACGGGAGAAAGAGACTCGACTGGACGAGAAAGAGCGGGGAGACCGCGAGCAGGGCGGCGGCTACCAGCCCGGTCCGGCTGTCGAAGGCCTCCGCGGCAGTCGCGTAGAGCAGGACAACACAGCCGGCGGCGATACCGGCAAGTGCGAGCCGGGGGTCACCCAGGAGTTCGCCGACGGCGAACATCGCCGCCGGGACCGGTGCGTACTTCGGGTACAGCCGGGAGCCGTCGGCGACGAAGAACCACGGCCGGACGGCCTCGGGGACCGGCGGGGAGACGGAGAGTCTGCCCTCTAGCAGCATCGCAGCCTGCTGGAGGTAGACCCCCTCGTCGTGGTTGAGACTGTGGTACGGGAACACCTCGTGGCTGAGCGCGAAGACGAGGCCGGCGGTCAGGGCAGCGAGGACGACCGCGAGCAGTCGGGCGGTGAGACGGGCCTGGAGTGTGGCTAGCGGAGAGACGGTCATCGCCCAAGCTCACTCGGCCGGGTACCAGGCCAGCGGGTGGTCGGCGACGATGTCGACCGAGACCGGCTGACAGTGCTCGAAGGTCTCCACGTGGTTGTGGAGACACCGGACCACGTCACCGCCCTGGAGTTCGACCCGGTAGACGAAGTTGGGGCCGTTGTACTGGCGGTGGACGACCTGTCCGTCGGCGCTTGCGTCGGTCGTCGGCGTGGCCTGGAGGTCGTCCGGTCGGGCGAGCACGTCGATCTCGGCGCCGTCGTACGCCTCGACGGGGCCGTTGAACCGGTCGGTCGGGAGCGTCCCGAGTTCGGTCTCGACGGTCCCCCCGCGCACACGACCCGTGAGAAACGACGCCCGGCCCAGAAAGGAGGCGACAAAGCGTGACCGAGGGTTCTCGAAGACGACCTCGGGCTGGCCGACCTGCTCCAGCCGCCCGTCGTTCATGATCGCCACGCGGTCGGAGATGGAGAGGGCCTCCTCCTGGTCGTGGGTGACCGAGACGGCGGTGACACCGGTCCGCTTGAGGATGTCCCGGACCTCCTCGCGCATCTCTACCCGGAGCCGTACGTCGAGATTCGAGAACGGCTCGTCCAGCAGGATGATATCCGGCTCCGGGGCCAGCGAGCGAGCGAGCGCAACCCGTTGCTGCTGGCCACCCGACAGCTGGCTGGGTGACTTCCCGCGGTGGTCGGTCATCTCCACGAGTTCGAGTAGCTCGTCGACGCGGGCCGTCCGTTGCTCGGCGGGCCAGTCCTCGAGCGCGAAGGCGACGTTCTCCGCGACGGTGAGGTGTGGAAAGAGCGCAAAGTCCTGGAAGACCAGGCCGACGTCGCGGTCCTCCGGGGCGACAAAGGCGCCGTCGGCGGCGACCACCTCGCCGGCGACCGAGACGCTGCCGCCCGTCGGCTCGTCGAGACCGGCGATCAGCCGGAGTGTCGTTGTCTTCCCACAGCCCGAGGGGCCAAGCAGTGTGAGCAGTTCCCCCTCCGAGACCGACAGCGAGAAGTTCTCGACGGCGGTCTCGGGGCCGAACGACCGGGTCACCCCGTCGAGTTCGAGCATCCCGTCGCCGGGTTCGGCGGCTCCGGCCCCGCCGCTCCCGGCGGCAGCGTCCTCGCGCGCGTTCGGCCGGACGTTACGTGACATCGTATCGCTCCCGGCTCAGGATAACCGCCATCGAGAGCGCCGACACGAGGACGAGCACGAGTGCCGGCACGGCGGCCTGGCCGTAGTAACCTGCCTCCTGTACTTTCCAGATGTAGGTAACGAAAGTTTCGAAACCGAACGGTCGAAGCATCAGGGTCGCGGGCAGTTCCTTCATCGTGGTCAGAAAGACCAGTGCCCCACCGGCGAGGACGCCGGGTGTCACCTGTGGCAGCATCGTCCGTCGGAACGACTGTAGCGGGCCGTCGCCCATGGAGCGGGCGGCCTCGTCGTGCTCCGGGTCGACCTGAAGGATCGACGACTGGATGATCCCCACCGCCTGCGGGACAAAGCGGGCGACGTAGGCAAAGACGAGGATGCCAACGGTCCCGTAGAGCGCGCCGGCGACGTTCAGCCCGAAGAAGATGAGCGAGAGCCCCATCACCACACCTGGGGTGGCGTAGCCGATGTAGGTGGCTCGCTCGGGTAGCGAGGCCAGTAGCCCGTCACCCCGGGCCGCGAGGTAGGCCACCGGGATACCGACGAGCACCGCAACGGCGGCCGCGGCGCCCGCAACCGACAGCGAGTTCCAGACGTACTCCGGCCGAAACGCGTAGCCCCCGGCGGCGTAGCCGGGCTCGGCCCTGAACAGCCAACTCACCAGCGTACCGAGCGGGACGACCAGTCCGAGGACGGCAACCAGCCCACAGAACCCGAGGGCGGGCCACTTCCAGACGCCGAGTTCCAGCCGGCCGGCCCGGCGGCTCCCGCTAGAGACGTGGGCACCTTCGGCACTGGTGCCGAGCCGGGACTCCCCAGCGAGGATGACCAGTGTAAAGCCGAGCAACACCAGCGACAGCAGGGCGGCAAAGCCCAGGTTGTTCACCTTGAATTCGAGATAGATCGCGCGCGTAAACACGTCGTACTGGAGGATCATGGGTGTTCCAAAATCCGAGAGTGTGTAGAGGGCGACCAGCAGCGACCCGGCGGCGACGCCCGGCCAGACCTGGGGGAGTGTGACCCGGCGGAACGCGGTCAGCCGGTCCTCGCCCAGCGTCCGGGCGGCCTCCACGACGGTCCCGTCGAACGAGCGCAGGGAGGCCCGCGTCGTCAGGAAGACGTAGGGGTAGGAAAACAGCGTCAGGACGACCGCTGTCCCGAGCAGGCCGTAAAAGCTGCTGCGGGGGCCAACCAGCGAGGCGAAGGCGAAGGCGCCGATGTAGCTGGGGACCACGAGTGGGAGGGCGGCGACGACCGTCCAGAACCGCCGGAAGGGAAGGTCGGTCTGGACGGTCAGGAAGGCAAGAGGCACGCCCACCAGCACCGAGCCGAGTGTGACAGCCGCCACCAGGATAACGGAGTTGACGGCGATGCCCAGGGTGTCGGGCCGGAGGAAAAAGTCGAGCGCCCGGGCGGCGTCTAACTGTGTCGCCTGGACGACAACCCAGACCAGCGGGACGAGCAAGGCGAGTGCGATGACGGCGGAGACGGCAGTCAACGCCCCGGGGAGGAGGTCACCCAGGCGGGACCGCAGACTGCCCGGCTGTACCGTCGTCCGCCCACCGTCGGTGACTCCGCTGGTGTCGTCTGGCATGTGTTAGAGGACGTCCGTCTCCCGCAGCAGGT
>JAQCNN010000239.1 GCA_028275005.1 Salinirussus sp. | reverse complement strand
CGCGTGATGGCTTCCTGGCGAGGCACGTCAAGCGTCTGGGTCCGCATGTCGAACCGATGAGTGTTTGATACGAAGGGGACGATGAATCGTGGGCCCGGCTCAAGCAATCCCTGGTACTCACCAAATCGAGTGTACGCGCGTTTTTCTGTCGCATCCACGATAACGATACTTTTGTAGACGGTGATGATAGCGAGTAGCAATACTGTGAGGGCTATCAGCGGGAATGCTCTAACGGACTGGAGTACGACAAAACCCATACTTCTGACAGTGGTTCTACACGTAAGACCTTTGTCTTCACTAACAGGAGTACAATGGTCAACGGGGCTGGTCAATCACGAGTAGCATATGTGGAAAATAGCGGTTAGTGGACAATGGTCCGGATGCGAATCTTGAGGAGCCGGGCTTTCGAAGTTGAAGTTGGAGGTGATGGCCGATCCGATCGCCAGGCCCCTCATATCCCAGGCGGCCCGTATCGGCATCGCGTTCGGGGTCGGCACGCTGGTCGGCATAGAGCGTGAGCAGAGTGACTCCGCGGGCGACCTGAACCTCCTCTCACCCGCGCTCATCCGTGACCTGCGGGAGACGGCTGCCGGCGTGCCCGAGGGGGTCGCCGTCCTCACCGTCACCGGCGGCGGCGACGGGCTGACCGGCGGACTCAAGCTCGACGCGGTAAAGGACCGTTCGGCGACGGAGGCCCGTAGCGTGCTCCGTGACCTGCGGGGGGCGACCCGGAACGTCCGGGACGCCGGCGCGGTCACGGTCTGTGGCTGTGGGGGCTACGCGCTCGGGGCCGGCCTGGAGCTGGCGATGGCCTGCGACTTCCGGGTCGCCGAGCGGGAGGCGGTGCTGGGGTTGCCGGAGGTCGGTGTCGGCCTGGTCACCGGGATCCAGGGTGGACTGTTGGTCCGGCTGGTGGGTCTGCAGGCCGCAAAGGAGCTGGTCTACACCGGCGAGCCGGTTTCGGGCGAGGAGGCCGCGGAACTCGGGCTCCTCAACCGTGCGGTCCCGGCTGACGAACACGACGGCGCCGTCGCGGACCGCGTGGAGACCGGACGGAGGCGTCTCGCGCCTGGCGGTCGGTCGGCGTCGAGCGGGGTGTCGACCACACGATGGAACTCATCGCCGCCTGCTTCGACACCCACGACCAGTCCGAGGGGATGGACGCGTTCCTGGGAGGGCGTGACCCGACGTTCCGGGGCGAGTGACGGCGATTTGGCAGACGCTACTCTGCGTCAGACCCGAGCGACACCCGGTCGTCGTATCCCCGGATTCATTATTCTCAGTTCCCTTGGTAACCCATGGCAGTCTCAGTGCTCGATTCGTACGTGGAGTCGACAGAGCGGATCCAGCCGAACCAGGCAAACAACTACGAGAACACCCACGGCGGGGAGATGGTCCGGTTGATGGACGAACTGGCGGCGATCGCGGCGATGACCGTCGCGGGCACGACCTGTGTCACGGCCCACATCGGGAGCGTCGACTTCCGGAACCCGATCCCGGTCGGGCACGTCGCGACGCTGTCGGCGTACGTCTACGAGACTGGCACGAGCAGCCTCGGGGTGCGGGTCAACGTCGAGAGCCGGGACCCACGCGAGACGGAGGCCGTACAGGCAACGTCGGCCTGCTTCACGATGGTCGCCGTCAGCGAGGACGACACCCCTGTCGACGTCCCGGCGGTCGTCCCGGAGACCGACCGCGGTGAGCGGCTCGTCGAGACGGTCCCCTGTTGACTGTCGTCGAACGGGGGAACACCCGGCGTTTCCTGCCGTCCCCCGGCAGTTGCCGTGACCGGTCTGAGCCGGTCGGCGAGGCCGTCGGTGGTCCCTCGGGGTGCCGGGTCAGCGGCCGGTGGCCCGTGTGGCCACTCCTATTTGCCTGGTAACGGGCACGTATCGATATGTGGGCGGTGACTCGTCGTAGCAATGCGGGTAGTCCAGGTAACCATCCCCACCTCGCGGCGTGGCGACGTGCTCGCGGTTCTTGAGAGTCGCTCGCTCGATTACGTGCTCACACCGGAGACACAGAGCGACGAGACCGAACTCCTCCAGTTCCCGGTCGAAGCCGACACCGTCGACCCCGTCCTCGACGCGCTGGAGGAGGCAGGCGTCGATAGTGAGAGCTACACTGTTCTGCTCCGGGCCGAGGTTGCGACGACGGCGGACGCCGACCGCCCGTCCGAGGAGGCCGAGGAGGGGGACGAACGGATCGGCCACGACGAGATACGGGGGCGTGCCCTGGGGCTGAACCCCTCCCGGACGTCGTACTACGCGATGTCGGTGCTCAGCGCACTCGTGGCGACGGCAGGCCTCCTGCTGAACTCGCCTGCCATCGTCGTCGGGTCGATGGTTATCGCCCCACAGGTCGGGTCAGTGCTGGCGGGCAGTGTCGGCATCGCCATCGGGGACGGCCCGCTCGTGCGACGGGGGTTCATCGAGCAGGTCGTCGGGCTCGGGCTGGCAATCGTCGCCGCGACCCTCTTTGGGGTCGCCCTCAGGCAGGTGTCGTTCGTCTCGCCGCTCCTGCAGGTCGAGAGCATCGAGCAGGTCGGCCAGCGGATCAGTCCGGGATTTCTCTCGATGACGGTCGGGCTCTGTGCGGGGGCAGCCGGTGCCCTCGGTCTCGCAACGGCACTCCCGGTGTCGCTTGTCGGGGTGATGATCGCCGCGGCGCTCATCCCGGCCGCCGCTGCGGTCGGTATCGGGGCCGCCTGGGGCGTCCTGCCGGTCGCAACGGGTGCGTTCGTGTTGCTCGTGGTCAACGTCACGGCGATCAATCTCACCGGCTTTCTGGTCCTCTGGTTGCTGGGGTACCGTCCGACCGGGGGGCGCGGGCAGTCCGACACCGCCGTCCGTCGCCAGTATCTGCCGACCGCCATCGCAATCACGGTGCTCCTCGTCGCCCTGGCCGGGGCCGGCACGGTCGTCGGTCAGCAGACGGCCGCGGACCGGCAGGTCACCACAGGCATCTCGGACACACTCGAACAGAAGCGGTACGCAGCCCTCGCCGTCCGGAGCGTGCAGACGGGGTTTGCGGTCCCCGGCATCGACGAGAGTGAGCGTCACGTGACCCTCGTTCTCAGTCGGCCGGTAGGCACGACGTATCCGGCACTCGCCGGTGATCTGGCCACGAACATCGAGCAGCGCCTCGACCAGCCGGTGTCGGTATCAGTAACCTATCGGGACCAGCAACAGGCGGACAGCAACCGGAGCGCAGACGTGTAACGGCGCCTGGGG
>JAQCNN010000237.1 GCA_028275005.1 Salinirussus sp. | reverse complement strand
TCTGGAGGTGAGTTCTGACGCCCTCGCCGCGGTCGAGACGGACCTGGAGGGGGAGGCCGCCTGTGCCGTCCGGGACCCCCTCTACGACTTCCTCCGCGTGCGGGTCACCGCACAGCTCGAGATGCTCGGGAGGGGGGCGGATGACTGACGGCGACGTCTCGACGGACGCCCTCGCGGGGTATCTGTCGGGGACGCTGGCGGACGGGACAGTCGGTGTTGCCGACCTCCAGCATCACACGGAGGGGTGGTCCAGACAGACGGTCTCGTTTAGGGCGACGTGGACCGAGGGCGGTGACGAGACCAGCCGGCGGCTGGTCGCCCGAGTCGACACCGACGAGGACGTCGACCGGCCCCACGACACGCGAAACGACATCGAGACCGAGTTCCGGACGATGGAAGCCGCCTACGAGGCGGGCGTCCCGGCGCCGGAGCCGGTCCTGTACGCCGACGACGAGTCCGTCCTCGGTGGGGCGTTCTTTCTCGTCGAGTATCTCGCCGGCGACGCACCGATCACCTGGGACCCCCGGGACCGACAGCGGCTACACGGCGCGTGGGACGACCCCGAGAACACGCTCCCGAGCCAGTTCGTCGACGCAACCGCGGCCGTCCACTCCGTCCCCCCGGAAGCGGTGCCGTCGCTGGACCAGACTGACCCCGCGGATGTCGTCGACCGGGAGCTCGACACCTACGAGCGGATCTACCGGGAGACGGCGCTGAAACAGGAGCCGGCGGTCCAGGAGGCCCTCCGGTGGTTTCGGGCGAACAAGCCAACCGTGCCCGAGACCACGCTCGTCCACGGCGACTTCCGGACCGGAAACGTCCTCATGACCGACGACCGGCTCACCGGCGTCCTCGACTGGGAGTTCGCGCGGGTCGGCGACCCGCTGTACGACCTAGGGTACGCGAGCACCCGCTACTTCTCCGGGAAGCTCATCGAGCCGACCGAGCGGCCGGAGCTTGCCAGCGCGTTGGTCGAGCGCGAGTGGTTCTACGACGAGTACGAGCGGCGAACGGGCCGGACAGTCGACCGCGACCGGGTCCGCTACTGGCAGGCCTTCTCGGCGTTCACGATGATGACCCGTGGCGTCGCGGGTGCCCACCGGTACCGGACCGGGGAGGCCGACGGCGTCCGCAGCGCGTGGTTCCAGTACATCGTCCCGGGCCACATCGAGGACCTCCTGGCGGCGGTCGAGGGCGACCGCACCTGACCCGGTCGGCGGTCGGAGCCGAGGATAGAATTATGTGGAGCCCATTGGAGTGTGGTACCATGGCTGGAATGACAGTCGGCTGGCTGGCCGAGCGCAACGCCAACAAGTTCCCCGAGAAGGAGGCGGTGGTGATGCAGGGCCCCGACGGCCGGGAGGAGGCGGTGACACACGCAGTGTTCAACGAGCGGACCGACCGCGTGGCTCACGGGTTGCGCGACCGGGGCGTCGAGCAGGGCGACACGGTGGCAGTCTTCATGCAGAACAACGTCCCGACGCTCGAACTCTACCTGGGGGCGATGAAGCTCGGCGCCCTGCCGGTCCCCGTCAATCACCGGTTCAAAGTCGACGAGGTGGCCTACGTCCTCGAGGACTCCGGGGCGGACCTGCTCGCCTTCGACGCCGACGCACGCGGGACTGTCGACGAACTCCAGAGCCGCGAGGGAACCCCCGAGGAGTACCTCTACGTCGGTGACGGGCGGCCGGACTACGCCGACTCCTACGAGGGGTTCCGCGCCGCGGCGAGCGCCGAGCCCGTCGACATCGTCCCGTCGCGGCTGGACGAGGCGACGCTGATGTACACCTCCGGGACCACCGGCCAGCCAAAGGGGTGTGTCCTCACCCACGAGAATCTCCTGATGCAGGCGACGAACTCCGTGATCACGTCCGCGACCATCGGCCGCCAGGTCGATATCGACGGGCGGGACCTGGTGGTAACCCCCCTGTTTCATATCGCCGCCTTTGGCCTCTTTCTCAACGCCTTCTACGTCTCGGCGACGACGGTGCTGATGGCCGACTTCGAGCCCGGGCGGGTGCTCGGGGTGCTCGAGGAGGAGGCCTGTACCGGCGGCTTCTTCGTGCCGATGATGGCCCGGGCACTGCTGAACCAGCCCGACTTCGACAGCTACGACCTCTCGGCCTTTGACAGCTTCCGGATCGGAGCGGCCCCGTCGGGCCGGGAGCTGAAAGGGACCATTCAGGAGCGCTTCGGCGCGGACATCATGGACGCGTTCGGGCAGACCGAGCTGTCGCCGACGACCACCACGCTCACGCCCGCGGACGCGCTCGAAAAGCCCGAAACCGTCGGGAAGCCGCTGCTCAACGTGATGATGAAGGTGGTCGACCCCGAGACCGGCGAGGAGGTCGACGCCGGCGAGATCGGGCGAATCTGCTACAAGGGGCCGACCGTCATGCAGGGGTACTACGGCATGCCCGAGCGGACCGAGGAGGTCATCGACGACGACGGGTGGTTTCACTCCGGGGACCTCGTCCGGGCGGACGAGGACGGCTTTATCGAGTTCGTCGGCCGCTCGGACGACATGATACTCTCCGGGGGCGAGAACATCTACCCCGCGGAGGTCGAGGAGATACTCCACGAACACGAGGCGGTCGACGAGGTGGCCGTCGTCGGGGTCCCCGACGACACCTGGGGCGAGCGGGTAAAGGCCGCCGTTGTGCTCCACGACAGCGCGACGATGACCGCCAGGGAGGTCCGGTCGTACGTCGGTGACCGGCTGGCTGACTTCAAGAAGCCACGGGAGGTCGCCTTCCTCGAGGCGCTGCCGCGGAATCCGACCGGGAAGGTGCTGAAAAACGACCTCTCGACGGTCGAGGGGGTCGTCGTCGAGTAGACGGTCCGAGATGCACACCCGGGTTGCTGCCCGGCCGTCAGCTCATCTCACAGGGACGTGTCGGGATCGCCGCGCTCGGCCCGGTGGCCGGTCGCTTCGGTTTCAATCCGCGCGAACACGTTTGCGTTCGACTGAGACCACAGTTGCGCCACCGTGTCGTCGAGGGAGTCCTGTAGGTTCGTGATCTGCGCCCTCAGCCGGCGAAACTCCTCGCTCGTCGCCAGTTCGTCGGCCGGGACTGCCGTCTCCAGGGCGTGCTGTCGGGCCGCCAGGGCGAGTAGCTCGCTAACTCTCTCGTCGTAGGTGCCGACTAGGACGGCCGTTGCCACCGTAGCGCGGAGTTGTGCTCGCTCGACCGGCTTGACCACGTAGTCGTCGACCGGGAGGGGGGCTACGTCGGTCGAGGGGGGGACGGCTGTGACCATGACGACCTGTGCGTCGACACCGCGCTCGTCGAGTCGGTGTGCGACCTCGTCGCCGGAGAGGCCCGGCATCCGACGGTCGAGAAGGACGACATCCGCCTCACACTCTGAGAGGCGTTCGAGGGCCGCTTCGCCGGAGTAGGCCGTCCGGACGTCGTACTCCTCGGCGAGCCACAGCTCGTAGAGGTCGGCCAGACCACGCTCGTCCTCGATGACGAGGACACGCGTTTGCCCCCCGTCAGCGGACATGAGCCCCCGGCGAACGCGGTGGTCGTGGGGGTCTGGCCGGTTGGCCGCCCACAGCCGGCCGAGTGCCGGGAAACACCGATATGTGGTGTCCCCCGGTCACGGGTTACGGTTGATGATCACACGGAGTGACGAGCCGTACAGGACCGTCACCCGACAGCTCTGGAACTGGAACTCGGCCGACGGAAGCCACCCGCTCTCCTCGGCCTTTCCTTTGAACAGCGCGCCGAGATTGTCGACGTCGACAAAGTCGTACAGCGGCGGGGCGTCCGAGAGTTCCGACCACTGCTCGATCGCCTCCCCGACGGCCGAAGTGACGACGGCTGCGGTGTCGACCGGGCGGTCGTACGTCCAGACCAGCTTCGTCTCTGTCGCCCAGCTCGACACACTCCGTGCGTCCGCCTCACTCCGGTCGTCCGCGTACGACCCGACACTCAGCTTTCCGTTGTTGCTCATACACGATCAAACAGCGATACCGCTATCTCACCTCTGCCCCACTCTATCGGGTCGTCTCATAGACACCGATACACATTGGTTGTACGCGGGGCGCGTCTGCGCCCGAACCCGGAGCCCACAGTTGCCGGACACACGACACCGGGTGGTCGGCCCCGACAACCGGTCGAGCGGTGGCGTTGCCCGCGGCAGACAAGGCTTAGGCGGTAGCTGTCGGGTTCCGGTCGGCTGTCGAACACTACAGTAGCGTAAATAACAGCAGAAACGACGACAACAGGACGGCGGTGGTGTACACCATGAGAACGAGGTGGTGGAGCGCGGAAACCTGTCTCATGCGCCCGTACCAGCCACACTCGGGCA
>JAQCNN010000221.1 GCA_028275005.1 Salinirussus sp. | reverse complement strand
CAGGACCCCGTCTTCCTCCGCTGTCGGCCCCCTGCCGGGCCGACCAGCCGACATAAGTCGCTGCCGGCCTAGTCGGCGGTATGGACGGACAGACCGCTGTCGTCACGGGAGCGAGCCGGGGGATCGGTGCCGCTGTCGCGCGGGCGTTCGGGGACGCCGGCGCGCACGTCGTCGGGTGTGCCCGCAGCACGGACGCGCTCGAGGCGGTGCTCGAGTCCATCCGCGAACGGGGTGGCACCGCAACCGGCGTCCGGGCCGACGTCCGCGACGAGTGGGACGTCGAACAGCTCATGGACACCGCCGCACGCGAGGGCGGGTCGATAGATATCGTGGTCGCCAACGCCGGGGTCTACAGCGGCGACCCCGGCGAAACCCCCCTGGGGGAGGAGTCCTACGCGGCCGTCGACAGCCACCTGCGGACGAACGTCCGTGGGGTGTTCGCGACCGTTCGGGAGGCGTTACCCCACCTCGCCGGGGACGGTCGGGTGCTGGTCTCCTCCGGCCAGGTGGCGCGGGAGGCAAAGCCGGGCTACGGCTCCTACGCCGTCTCGAAGGCCGCCGCCGAGGCGCTCGCCCGGGGGTTTGCGGCCGACTTAGAACAGCCCGTCTGCGTCGTCGACCCTGGGGTCGTTTCGACGGAGCTGACGGGCGGGCAGGGCCGGGACCCAGGGAGCGTCGCCGGCCAGTTCGAGTGGGCCGCCACGGAGGCGACCGCCGCCGAGATAGACGGGGCGGTCGTCGACCTCAAGACCTGGCGGGCGGCCACGCGGTAGCTCACTCGACGCTGGGGGCACGCTCGTCGGTCCGGCCCGGCAGCTCAAGCTCGAGTTCGAGTTCGGGGTCGTCGACCCCCTCGAACTCGACCTCCAGTTCGACCGGCTCGCCGAACGCGAAGGGGAGCTCCCACTCGTCTGTGGTCAGCGTCAGCTCGTCACCCGCCTGGAGCTGTTCGCCGACCTCAACCAGGAACTCGCCGGCCTCGGCGGCGTCGAGTCGGAACGTCTCCTCGTACTCGCGGCCCTGACGGATCGTCGTCCGTTCCCGCTGCTCCTCGCCCTCGTCGGTCTCCGGGTTCGGCTGTGACTCTGACATTGGTTTGGGTGGCGACCGACGGTGTCGGTCGGTACCCCTGTTATGTGGGGCCGAAGCATGAGCCACACGGTAGCCGACGCCGACCGGGCCACAAGAAACTATGTCGTAGTTGGTAGTTTCGCGTGGGTTGTAAATAATCTTTTATGAAAGGCTGTGCATGGACGTGGTATGGGTGAACATGGGGACAACAGTCTCGCACAGTCGATCGACCTCACGCGGCGCCGGTTTCTGGCGTCGATGGGTGTCGCCGCCGGGGTTGGGGCAGGGGCGCTGTCGGCAGTCTCGAACCCGGTTGTCGCACAGGAGCGTGAGGACGACGTTACCACCGAACGCGTCGAGGTCGAGTCCTTCGACGGGACGACCATCGTCGCGACGCTGTACGACCCGGGGGTCGAGGAGCCACAGCCGGCGGTGCTGATGACACACGGCTGGGGCGGGACCCGACAGGACCGCGACCCACAGGCGTCGCTGTACGCCGCCAACGACTACGTCACCCTGGCGTACGACTCCCGTGGCTTCGGCGAGTCCGGCGGTCAGGTCTCCTCGACCGGCCCCAACGAGCAGCGGGACGCCGCGGCGCTGGTCTCCTGGCTGGCCGGCCGCGACAGCGTCATGACTGACGGCGAGGACAACCCCCGGGTCGGGATGGACGGGTTCTCCTACGGCGGCGGGATCCAGCTGCGGCTGGCCTCCGTGGACGACCGCCTCGACGCGATCATCCCGCGGATCACCTGGCACAACCTCGCCGCCGCGCTTTCGCCAAACGGCGTCCTCAAGGAGGGCTGGCAGCTCCCCCTGCGGGTGTCGGGTCGCCAGAACGGCAATCTCGACCCCGAGGTCGTCGAGATCGGGCAGAGCATCGCCCAGAGTGGGACGATGAACGAGTCCGAGCGGGAGTACTACCGCAGCCGGTCCGCCGCCAGCTTCATCGACGGGATCGACACGCCGGCCCTGTTCATCAGCGGCTGGCAGGACCGGCTGTTTTTCCCCAACGAGGCTTTCGCCAACTTCCGGGGGCTGCGTGAAAACGGCGTGGAGACGCGACTCCTGATGCACAACACGGGTCACAACTTCTTCGGGCCCGAGCAGTCGGAGACCGAGCGCTCGCTGATCACCGACACGGTTGTCGGGTGGATGGACTACCACCTCCGCGGCGAGGACCCGCCAGGGCTGTCGCCGGTGACGTACTACGACGACACACTCGGTGACTTCCGGAGCGCCGAGTCGATGCCCCCGGCCGACGCCACCAGGCGGACCTACAACCTGGGCGAGGAGGGGAACCTCGACGGCTGGTACGTCGAGCAGCCGGGTGCCGACAGCACCGGCCCGGCCCGCACGACCGTCAGCATCGACGTTCCCGTCGAGGGCCGCACGGAGGTTATCGGTGTGCCGACGCTCCGGGCCGAGGCCGGTGCCTTCGCCACAAACGACAGGGCTCGGCTGTTTGCCGCACTCGAGGATGTCGGCCCGGACGGGGCGAGCGGGCCGATCAACGGCCAGGTCGTCCCCTACGAGATAACCGGCTCCGGCGTCATCGAGTTCGACCTCGTCGGGGTCCAACACGTCCTCGAACCCGGCCACGACCTCCGGCTGACGATGACGCTGGCCGACGACCGGCTGACGAGCGTCCCGCTGGATTTCGTCCCGAGTGCGCTCTACGTCGACTCCGAGCCAAACACCTCGGCTATCCTCGCCGACCCCGTCGCCAGCGGTGAGGAGGCGACGCTGTCCGTCCCGGTGCGCTCGCTGTAGCGGGGCTGACAGTCGGGCCGGCTGTTCCCGGGCCTGTCGCTCACGTGTCGGCGCTCTGCCCGGCAGGGCGGGTGTCACGCGATACCGCTGTGAACCCGCGTGCCGCCGTAGGCCGGTGACACTGTGTCGGTCTCAGCGGCCGAGGGACACCCCGCCGGCGTCGAGTCGGGCTGCAGCACCCCCTCACGGTATCCGTAACAGACGGCTCTCTCGGGCGCTGAACCGCGACCACACCGCCGGGCGGTATCTATATGTTACACCAGTCTGTGATGGTATATCATGACACACATCCTCGGCACAGTCTCCGACGCGATGTCAAGCCCCGTCATAACCGTCCCGCCCGACCGGTCACTCGCCGACGCGGCCGACCGACTGCTCGACGAGGGTGTCGGCTCGGCCGTGGTCACCACGGAGCGGCTGGAGGGGATAGTGACAAAAACGGACCTCCTGGCGGGGCATACAGTGTGTGAGACCCCCACCGGAGAGCCCGTCTCACGCGTGATGTCGAGCCCGGTCGTGACGGTTCAGCCGGACCAGCCACTCTCCGCCGCCGCCCGGCGGCTGGACGAGAACGGGATCAAACATCTGGTCGTCGTCGAGGAGGGGGTCGAGGGCGTGCTCACGACGACGGACATACTGAATCAGCTCGCACCGACGACGACGAAGCTGGTCGACCAGGTAACCGCCGGTGTTGACGGCGCCGGCGACTGAGCGGTACTCCAGCGGGTCTGTCGGTACTGACAGTGTTGCGTCCCGTGACCACGGCGAGGATGACCGGGTCAGCCACCGAGCCAGCGCAGGAGGGCGCCGAGGAAGGCGACTAGCGCTCCGAGGCTGTAGGTCCCCGGGAAGGGGACCACGAGCAGGATGAGCCCGGCGGCTATTACGGCGGTGGAGGCTCGCATCGTGTCGGGTTCGGGCACGAGCCGTTTGTGTCTGGTGC
>JAQCNN010000216.1 GCA_028275005.1 Salinirussus sp. | reverse complement strand
GTCATCGATGCGATCAATCCCGTGCTCCACACTCCAGAGGGTGCCGTCGTCTACGGACTGGATAAACGCATCGACCATACGCCGGTCATCGGCGACCCAATCGACATGGAGCGGTTCCGAGAGATCGGCCGCGAAGGCCCGGGTGTCCTCTGTTACATCGAGGACTGTACAAATGCGAGCAAGAAGGGGCGGACCCCGAGTGAGTCCGTCGCGCGGAGCCAGGTCCAAGACGTCATACAGAGTCTCGAGGACTACGACGGCGGGATTGTCGCGACGACATTTGCAAGCCACATCGCCCGTGTGACGAGTCTCGTCGAATTCGCGGAAGACATCGGTCGGCAACCCGTGTTACTCGGCCGGTCGATGGAGCAGTACTCCGGGACAGCCGAACGCATCGGAGCTGTCACGTTCCCCGACGACCTGGGGATGTACGGCCACCGCAAGTCCGTCGACAGGACGTTTAAGCGGGTCATGAACGAGGGCAAGGAGAATTTCCTGCCGATCGTCACCGGCCATCAGGGCGAGCCCCGCGCGATGCTGACCCGGATGGGTCGCGGGGAGACCCCCTACGACCTCGAGAACGGTGACAAGGTCATCTTCTCGGCGCGGGTCATCCCCGAGCCGACGAACGAAGGGCAACGCTACCAATCCGAGACGCTCCTCGGGATGCAGGGTGCGCGCATCTACGACAATGTCCACGTCTCGGGCCATCTCTCAAAGGAAGGCCACTACGAGATGCTGGACGCGCTCCACCCACAGCACGTCATTCCGGCACATCAGGACATGAGTGGCTTCTCTGACTACGTCGACCTCGCCGGGAATCAGGGATACAAGCTCGGTCGTGACCTCCACGTGAGTTCGAACGGGAATACTATCCAACTAGTGTAGCACGGCCTCAACGGCGAGCGCGCCGCTATATTCTGCCGGGAGTGGACTGAGAGAGGAGTACCTGAGTACGTATCTACCGAGTGGTCCGTGGTGAACCGAGCTGAAAACCAACCGCTCGGGTCGTCCCCTCCGGCCTACGGAGTGTTCATGTCGGCCGCTCCCTGTCAATAGCGAGGACAACAGCGGACCCTCCGCAGTCACCAGTCCGACAGTGCCCGCGGCCCGTGCCGGACCGAGATGATCCCCCAGAAGGCGACCACGCCGGTGAGTGCGGTCACGCCAGCGACGCCGAACACCCAGCCCATCCCCACCGAATCCATCAGGTAGCCGCCCAGCAGCGGCGCGAGCAGCGCCCCGGGCCGCCAGACCAGCCCCCGGATCCCGAAGCTGCTGGTGATTCCGCTGTCTTTCCCCTCGTCGGCGAACAGCGCCATGCTCGCGGGCTCGCGGACGGCGTCCGCGACACCGAGCAGCGCGTTCAGGAAGACGGCGACGAAGAAGGCACCCGGCACCGTTCCCAGCACCGGAACGGTCACCGAGATGCCCAGTGCCGCGCCGGCAGCGGGCACCAGCGGGAAGGCAAGCGCGAGCAGGCCGTAGGCGGCCCCGCCGGCGCCGACGAACAGCCCCCGCCCGAACCGGTCCGAGAGCCGCCCGGTAATCGGCTGACAGAGCATGTTGGTGAACTTCTCGGCGGCTACGACCACGCCCACCGCGGTCGCGGTCAGTGCCAGCCCGCCCCGGGCGACCGAGACGCCGACGAAGATCGGCACCCAGTTGCGCACCAGCGTCACCGAGACGGCGTACTGCGCCCGGAAGCTGGTGATCGTCAGGATGCGGTCGTTGAGCGCCAGGTCGAAGAACGCGAAACCGGTCCGGTCGCCGTCGTCCTCGACAAGCAGCCAGACGCCGACCAGCGAGAGTGCAAAGAGGACCACCAGCCCGGCGAAGATCGGCCGGAAGCCGTAGAGGTCGAAGAGCGCGCCCGCCGCGAGCGTTCCGGTGATCCCCGCCGCCATCCGCCAGGCGTTGTACTTCCCGATCTGGTTGGCCCGGTCGTCGTCGGCCGCCAGGTCCCCGACGAGTGCGAGGCTCACCATCCCTGTCCCGACGATCCCGAGCCCCTGCAGCGTCCGGGCGAGGATGAACCCAGTCGAACTCTCGACGACTGTGAAGGAGGCGTAGGCGACCCCGCTGAGCGCCAGCGACCCCAGCAGGATCGCCTGCTTGCTAAAGCGGTCGGCGGCCCAGCCCAGCGGGACGAGCGCGACCCCGCGGCCGACCCCCAGCGCCGTCACGAACAGCCCTGCCGTGACGCCGGTCGCGCCCAGCTGCTCGATGTAGGTCGGTAACAGCGTCAGCAGCGTGATATAACCCAGACTGCCGACAAACCGCGTCAGATAGAGTGGGTAGAACTGGCTACGTCTCGACACGCTCGGCGGGACTGCCCCCGCTATCATAACTGTGTCGTCTCAGGTCGCCGGTGGAGGTGGCCGAGCTGTCGGAGTGTCGGTCAGTCGTGCCCGCTGCTGTCGACCGACGCCGGCACGGTGTCCGAGTCGCGGGCCCCGTCCTCGAGGAGGGCGACGAGGTCCGTCTCCGTCACCGGTCGTGCGCTCGGGTCCAGTCCTGCCCCGCGAGCCACGCGAACCGCACTCGGGGGGTGAAGGGTCGCCTCCGCCAGCAGTGCCTCGTCGTAGAACACCTCCCGGGGCGTCCCGCACCCGACAATATTGCCGTCGGCCATCACGCAGAGCCGGTCAGCAACCTCGGCGGCAAATTCGAGGTCGTGGGTCGACAGGACGACACTGAGACCCTCCTCGTGGACCTGCTCGATGCGGTCGGCGACCAGTCGCGACCGTTCGGGGTCGAGACCGGCGAGCGGCTCGTCGAGGACGACCACGCTCGGCTCGAGGACGAGGACGCCGGCGAGACCGACGAGCCGCTTCTCGCCACCGCTCAGGTAGTGTGGGATTCGGTCTTCGAGGTGGCTCGCGTCGACGGTCGCGAGCGCCTCACGAGCGCGTTCTCTCGATTCGTCACCGGGCACGCCGTAGTTCTGGAGGCCGAACATCACGTCATCGAGGACCGTGGGTGCGACGAGTTGGGTATCAGCGTCCTGGAAGACAAACCCGACTTCCCGCCGTGCGTGTGCCTTGTTGTCTTCGGTGATCGGCGTGCCGTCGACGACGAGTTCGCCGTC
>JAQCNN010000209.1 GCA_028275005.1 Salinirussus sp. | reverse complement strand
CGACGACGACTACCGGAAGCTGGTGCGGATGGGAACCGGCGAGGTCGCCCGGTTCATGGAGGACAGCGAGTACGAGGCGGAGATGAATGCCCTCGGGTCGCGCTACACGGGGGTCGACCTCATCGAGTACGCGCTCAACCGGAACCTCGCAAAACACTTCGAGGACCTGCTGCGCTGGTCCGAGGGGGCGCTGTACGACTACGTCGCCAGGTATCTCCGGAAGTTCGACGCCTGGAACATCAAGACGGTGTTGCGCGGGCTCTACTCCGGGGCCGGCGCCGAGGAGGTCGAGGACGACCTCATCCGGGCGGGGGAACTCTCCGACGACGACCTCAAGCGGCTGCTCGCCGCCGAGTCCGTCGAGGAGGCCATCGAGACCCTCGACCGGACGGTCTTCGGCGAGGGGCTGGCCGCCGCCCTCACCGACTACGACGAGACCGGGCTGTTGGTGCCACTGGAAAACGCCGTCGACCGGGCCTTCTACGAGACGCTGCTGTCGGGGCTACCCGACGCAGCCGAAGGGGACTCCCCGGTCGGGCTCTACATCGAGTTCCTGCGGGCGGAGATCGACTTCCGGAACCTGATGAACGTCCTCAGGATCGCCCGCAGCGGCGCCGGGATCGACCCGACGGAGTACTACATCGAGGGCGGACGGCTGTTCGACGCCACCGAGGTCCGCCAGGTGGCCGAAAACACCCAACAGCTCGTCACGTTCGTCCGCGAGAGCAGCTACGGGGACGACCTCCAGGAGGCCCTCGACGCCCTCGAGGAGGCCGACAGCGTCATCGAGTTCGAGTACGCCCTCGACAGGGCACTGCTCGAGTACTCCGAACAGCTGTCGAGCCGCTACCCGCTGTCGGTCTGTCCGGTGCTCGCGTACATCCTTGCAAAGGAACGCGAGGTCGACAACATCCGTGCGGTTGCCCGCGGCCGCGAGGCAGGGCTTCCGCCGGAGGAGATCCGCGAGGAACTGGTGATGCTATGAGCCAGGAGATCGCCGTCGTCGGCAGCCCGGAGTTCACGACCGGGTTCCGGCTGGCCGGCGTCAGGAAGTTCGAGGAGGTCGCCGACGACGAGAAGGACGAGGCGCTCGACGGCGCGGTCGGCGGGCTGTTGACCGACGACGACGTCGGGATCGTGGTGATGCACGACGAGGACTTGGACCATCTCTCCCGGGGCGTCCGGGAGGACGTCCAGACGAGCGTCGACCCGGTGTTGGTGACGCTCGGCGGGGACACAGGAAGCAGCGGACTTCGCGAGCAGATCAAACGAGCCATCGGGATCGACCTGATGGACGACCAAGAGTAACTATGAGCAAAGCAACAGACACAGACGTCCAGGAGGACGGTCTCATCGAGAGTGTATCCGGCCCTGTCGTGACGGCGGCGGACCTCGACGCGCGGATGAACGACGTGGTGTACGTCGGCGACGAGGGGCTGATGGGTGAAGTGATCGAGATCGAAGGCAGCGAAACAACGATTCAGGTCTACGAGGAGACCTCCGGCATCTCGCCGGGCCAGCCCGTCGAGTCGACCGACGCCCCACTGTCGGTCGACCTCGGCCCGGGTATGCTTGACACCATCTACGACGGGGTCCAGCGCCCGCTGGACGTGCTGGAGGAGCAGATGGACTCCGCCTTCCTCGACCGCGGGGTCGACGCCCCGGGGATCGACTTGGAGCAGACCTGGGAGTTCACCGCTGAGGTCGAACCCGGCGACGAGGTCGAGGCCGGCGACATCGTCGGCACCGTCCCCGAGACACCTAGCATCGACCACAAGGTGATGGTCCCGCCCGACTCCGAGGGCGGCGAGGTAGTGCGCGCCGAGTCCGGCGAGTTCGACGTCGAGGAGACGATCGTCAAACTCGACACCGGCGAGGAGGTTTCGATGCACCAGGAGTGGCCGGTTCGTGAGGCCCGGCCGGCCGACGAGAAGCAGACGCCGACCACGCCGCTGGTCTCCGGGCAGCGCATTCTCGACGGGCTGTTCCCGCTGGCGAAAGGCGGGGCAGCGGCTATCCCCGGCCCCTTCGGGTCGGGAAAGACCGTCACCCAGCAACAGCTCGCAAAGTGGGCCGACGCCGACATCGTCATCTACGTCGGCTGTGGCGAGCGGGGCAACGAGATGACCGAGGTCATCGACGACTTCCCCGAACTCGAGGACCCGACCACCGGCAACGCGCTGATGGACCGGACCTGCCTCATCGCCAACACCTCGAACATGCCCGTCGCGGCCCGGGAGTCCTGTGTCTACACGGGGATCACCATCGCGGAGTACTTCCGTGACATGGGCTATGACGTGGCGCTGATGGCCGACTCCACCTCGCGGTGGGCCGAGGCCATGCGGGAGATCTCCGCCCGGCTGGAGGAGATGCCCGGCGAGGAGGGGTATCCCGCCTACCTGGCCGCGCGGCTCTCGGAGTTCTACGAGCGGTCGGGCTACTTCAAAAACAGCAACGGCACGGAAGGGTCGGTGTCGGTCATCGGCGCCGTCTCGCCGCCGGGCGGTGACTTCTCGGAGCCGGTCACCCAGAACACGCTCCGGATCGTCAAGACGTTCTGGGCGCTGGACGCCGACCTCGCGGAGCGCCGGCACTTCCCGGCGATCAACTGGAACGAGTCCTACTCGCTGTACCGGGACCAACTCGACCCCTGGTTCGAGGAGAACGTCAACGACGAGTGGTCGACCACCCGTCAGTGGGCGATCGACACCCTCGACGAGGAGGACGAACTCCAGGAGATCGTCCAGTTGGTCGGCAAGGACGCCCTGCCGGAGGACCAGCAGCTGACCTTAGAGGTCGCCCGCTATCTGCGGGAGGCCTGGCTCCAGCAGGACGCCTTCAACGACGTGGACACCTACTGCGAGCCCGCAAAGACCTCCGGGATCGTCTCGGCGATCAAGTCGTTCAACGACGAGGCCTTCGACGCGCTCGACGCCGGTGTTCCCGTCGAGGAGATCACCTCGGTCGAGGCGCTCCCCCGGCTCAACCGTATCGCCGTACAGGAGGAGTGGGAGTCCTACATCGAGGAGCTAGAGGGGGATATCGCCGAACAGACACGGGAGCTGTACTAACGATGCAGAAGGAATACAAGACAATCACGGAGATCAGCGGACCGCTGGTGTTTGCCGAGGTCGACGAGCCGATCGGCTACGACGAGATCGTCGAGATCGAGACCCCGAACGGGAGTATCAGGCGCGGCCAGATCCTGGAGACCTCGAGCAGTGCCGTCGCGATCCAGGTGTTCGAGGGAACCTCCGGGATCGACAAGAACTCGTCGGTACGGTTCCTGGGGGAGACCCTCCAGATGGACCTGACCGAGGACCTCCTCGGGCGGGTGCTCAGCGGGGCGGGCGACCCGATCGACGGTGGCCCACCGATCGAGCCCGAGCTGCAGCGGCCGATCGTCGGGTCGGCGATCAACCCCTACTCCCGGGAGTACCCCCAGGAGTTCATCCAGACCGGCGTGTCGGCGGTCGACGGGATGAACACCCTCATTCGGGGCCAGAAGCTCCCGCTGTTCTCGGCGTCGGGGCTCCCGCACAACGACCTGGCGCTGCAGGTGGCCCGGCAGGCGACCGTCCCGGAGGAGGGTGACGGCGACGACGGCGACGACACGGAGTTTGCGGTCATCTTCGCCGCGATGGGGATCACCCAGGAGGAGGCAAACGAGTTCATGGACGACTTCGAGCGCACGGGCGCGCTGGAGCGGTCGGTCGTCTTCATGAACCTGGCCGACGACCCCGCGGTCGAGCGGATCGTCACGCCACGGCTGGCGCTAACAACCGCCGAGTATCTCGCCTTCGAGCAGGACTACCACGTGCTGACGATCATGACGGACATGACCAACTACTGCGAGGCCCTGCGGGAGATCGGGGCCGCCCGCGAGGAGGTGCCAGGCCGGCGTGGCTACCCCGGCTACATGTACACCGACCTCGCGAGCCTCTACGAGCGGGCCGGCCGGATCAAGGGCCAGGAGGGCTCTATCACCCAGCTCCCGATCCTGACGATGCCCAGCGAGGACATCACCCACCCGATCCCGGACCTGACGGGCTACATCACCGAGGGGCAGATCATCGTCGACGGCGCCCTGAACAGCCAGGGGGTCGAGCCGCCGGTGGACGTGCTCCCCTCGCTGTCGCGGCTGATGGACGACGGCATCGGCGAGGGCTTTACCCGCGAGGACCACGGGGACGTCGCCGACCAGCTCTACGCCGCCTACGCGGAGGGTAACGACCTGCGTGACCTGGTGAACATCGTCGGCCGCGAGGCCCTCTCCGAGCGGGACAACCGCTATCTGGACTTTGCGGACCGCTTCGAGGAGGAGTTCATCCAGCAGGGCTTCGACACCAACCGCGAGATCGAAGGGACGCTGTCGATCGGCTGGGACCTGCTGTCGATGCTTCCGCCGGAGGAGCTGAACCGGGTCGACGAGGAGTTCATCGAGACGTACTACCGCGAGGACGAGCGCGCCGAGGTCGAAGCCGAGGCTTAACCACACCCGCGCCGGGATCGTTTTTTGTGTTGAGGAACTCGCAGCCTGATGGATTCTCCGTGCCTGTCACGCGCTGGCTCGGGCAGACTCGGGTGCGGCGACCGACACCGGTGTGTCTCGGGTGGATTCCCGGGGTCCCCCAAATATTTGGCATGCGTATTATTATACCCCTTCCCTAATACGGAAGTGGACTATGGCAGGATTAATCGAGACAACGATAATGCCTCTACAGGCAGAGATCGGTTCGCTAACCAACCTCTCGTTGGCGGCGGGTACCGCTCTGATGTTCCTGGGGATGCTGTACTTCATCTCCTCAGGATGGGGCGAGACCGACGAGAAGCGTCAGGAGTTCTTCATCATCACGATCTTCATCGCGGCGATCGCGTTCGTGAACTACCTGGCGATGCTACTGGGCTTTGGCGTTGCGATAATCGACGTCGGCGGTACAGACACGCCCATCTACTGGGCACGGTACACCGACTGGTTCTTCACAACGCCGCTGCTGCTGCTCGACCTCGGCCTGCTGGCCGGGGCGACCCGCAACGAGCTGGCCGCACTGGTCGGTCTCGACGCCGCGATGATCGGGACCGGCGCGCTGGCCACGCTGACCGGGAGCAAGGAGCTCCTCGGCACGACGCTGCTCGGCCTTAGCGTCGGGGCACAGCGCATCGTCTGGTGGGGTATCAGTACAGCGTTCCTCCTCGTGTTGCTGTACTTCCTGTTCGGCACGCTCACCCAGAAGGCTGGGCGGTTAGGAGGACAGGCACGGTCGACGTTCACGACCCTTCGAAACGTCGTGCTCGTCCTCTGGCTGGCCTACCCCGTCTGGTGGATTGTCGGCACTGAGGGCCTCGGTGTCCTCAGCCTCGGCATCGAGACGGCCGGATTCATGGTGCTCGACGTGACCGCGAAGATCGGCTTCGGTATCATCCTGCTGTCCAGCCGCGAGGCGCTGGACCAGGCTGGTTCCGGAACCGTCGAAGCCGCCGACTGAGGCCACGGTCGACCGCGTCTTTTTTTATGCGAGCGCCCGACCGATGAGTAGTTGATGGACCTCACGTACCTGGAATTTCACCTCCTCTTTATCGTTCCAGTGCTGTCGGTGCTGTCGCTCTCCCTGCTTGCCCGTTCGGTCGAGTACTTCCGGCTACAGCTGGCTGGCCTGGCTGTCATCGTCGCGCTGGCGGTCGTGTACACCACCCCCTGGGACAACTACCTCATCGCCGAGGGGGTCTGGTCCTACGGCGACGGCCGTCTCGCCGGGCGGGTGTGGCTCGCCCCAATCGGCGAGTATCTCTTTATTCTCCTCCAGCCGGTTGTGGCCGCCCTCTGGCTGTTTCACCTCCGCGCACCGGCCGTCGAGGTCGGGGTGAGCCGCCGTGACTGGCTGGTCGGGCTGGCCGCCGGCGGGTTGGTGACCGCGGTCGGCGTTGCGCTGCTCACGAGCGAGGCGAGCTTCTATCTGGGGGCGATCCTGGCGTGGGGTGGGCCGGTGCTGGCGCTGCAGTGGGCGGTCGGCTGGCGGTATCTCCTCGCCGTCCGCAGGCACGTCGCGCTGGCGGTCGGGGTGCCGACACTGTATCTGTGGGTTACCGACTGGGTCGCCATCCAGCAGGGGGTCTGGATCATCTCGGACCGGTACACGACCGGCTTGGGGCTGCCGGGGCTTCCGGTCGAGGAGATGGTCTTCTTCCTGACCACCAATCTCTTTGTCGTCCAGGGGCTCGTCCTGCTCCCATGGGTGGTGAGACGGTGGCGGTAGCCGCCGACCACGTCGTCACGGACGTGCGGGCCCGGGCGTCTCTGCGCTGGCCCGTCTTCTACGGCCCCTGGCTCGTGCTCGGTGCCCTCGCACTCGTCGGCGCCGCGGGCGTCCGGGTTCCGGAGGCCTGGCGGTACGTCCCGCTGCTCGCGAGTGTGGTCGCCTTTGGCCTCCCACACGGCGCTATCGACTACGTCGCGCTGCCGCGGGCGGTCGCCGGCGAGGT
>JAQCNN010000206.1 GCA_028275005.1 Salinirussus sp. | reverse complement strand
CATGCAGGGAACCGATCGGTTCGACAGCCAGCCAACACCCCTCGAGCGGGAGGCAAACCGCTGGATAACGATCCTGTTCGGCGGGACCTTTGCCTTCGCCATTGTGGGTATGCTGATGGGGTTCGGGTCGTTTCTCAACCACTCGGCGTACTACATCATGGTCGGCTTCTTTCTCGCGTCGATCGTCTGTGCGCTGCTCACGGTCCCACTGCTCTACGTGACCAGGGACCGACGGACCGGCGGGCGGTAGACGGCGCCCCTCCCGGGTCCGTGTGCCGCGCAACCCTGGCGGCCCTGCTTGCTCTCACGAGCCTCCCGTCCGAACGTGTAGATTGATTACCGTGGCTCGTCTCGGTTGGTCCCGCCACCATGGATTACACGACACTCGGGAGCACCGGGATGGACGTCAGTCGCATCTGTCTGGGCTGTTGGTCGCTCGGGCTCGACTCCAGCAGCAAGGAGGAGTGGTCGGTCGGCGAGGCCGAGAGCACGGCGATCATCGAGCGTGCCCTCGACCTGGGGATCAACTTCTTCGACACCTCCAACAGCTACTCCTGGGGGGACTCCGAGCGCGTCCTCGGGCGGACCGTCTCGGAGTACGACCGCGACGAGTTAGTCATCGCCTCGAAGGTCCGCTTTGCGCCCGAGGAGAACGCCCACCGGAACGCGACCGGGCTCTCGAGAAAGACAATCGAACAGGAACTCTCGAACAGCCTCGACCGGCTGGGGATGGACAGCCTCGACCTCTACCAGACCCACCGCTGGGACCACGACACGCCAATCGAGGAGACCCTGCGTGCGCTCGACGACGCCGTCCGGCGCGGCCGGGTCCGGTACACCGGAACCTCCTCGATGTGGGCCTACCAGTTTGCCGAGGCACTCCACACCAGCGACCGGCTGGGGCTGGACCGATTCATGACGATGCAGAACCACTACAACCTGGTCTACCGCGAGGAGGAGCGGGAGATGCTACCGCTGTGTGACCGGGAGAACGTCGGTGTCATCCCCTGGAGCCCGCTCGCCCGCGGATATCTCACCCGCCCTCACGAGGAGGTGGACGCGACGGTTCGCGGCGAGACCGAACAGCGCCTCTACGAACACCCGTACCGGGAGGGTGGCGGGCCCGAGGTGAACGAGCGCGTCCAGGAACTGGCCGCGGAGAAGGGGATCACGATGGCCCAGACCGCACTCGCCTGGGTGTTGCACAAGGAGTGGGTCGACGCCCCAATCGTCGGCACGACGAGTATCGAACATCTCGAGGAGGCGGTCGAAGCCCTGGAGGTCTCGCTGTCGGACTCGGATATCGCGTATCTCGAGGAACCCTACGAGCCTGTCCCGGTCTCGGGCCACCAGTAGCCCGCGCACACGGCTGTCTGTCTCTGTGGCGCCTCGTTACATTTTCTCGGTCTCGACCCCGCATATGCGGTAATTTTCCCCTCTACTGTAACGTGTTATCTGTTCTAGACCGCTTCGATACGTATGAGCGTACAGAGTACGCGAAACGCGATCGTCGTCGGTGGCGGCCGGGTCGGCCAGCGAACGGCCGCCAAGATCACCGAACGAGGGTACACAGTCACCATCATCGAGGCCGACGAGGAGCGGGCCGAGCGGCTGTCGATACCCCCGTCGAGTCGGGTCATCGTCGGTAGCGGGGCGGACGTCGACGTCTTCAAGCAGGCAAACCCGACGATGGCCGATGTCGTCGCCGGGCTCACCGGCGACACCGACACCAACCTCGCGGTCTGTGAACTCGCTCACGAACTCATCTCGCAGGTCACGACCGTCCTCCGGGTCGGCGCCGACGGCGAACAGGACTACGCCTATCTCGACCACGTCGACAACATCGTCTACCCGGCGGCCGCGGGCGCGTCGGTCGCTGCCACACAGATCACCGGCGGGCAGGTCCAGTAACCCCGGACCGCCCGGGAAGGCCACGGGTGGGTCTCACGGCTGCGTCGGTCACGGGGTGGGACAGCCCGTCACGCCCCCGTTGGCCGGGGCCGCTCGGGGCCGTGCCGGAGCAGCCATCCCGGTGGCTTAACACGCCAGCGACCCGAACTGTGGTAGATGGCTGACCCCGACAACACAGACCCCGCCGCGCCCGCCGATACACCGGAGGTCGCCGGCGCCGACGGCAATCCCGAACCCGCCGGCGCTGACACCGACCCGGGGTCCGCCGTGGTCGACCGGACGGCCGCTGACACCGGTCGGACGGACCCACAGGACGGAGCCGACCCGGATGCTGGGGCCCCGAAGGCCGACATCGAGGCGTACACGACCGACCAGCGGACCCTCTCGCCGCGGGTCCGCGTCCAGTGGGGGGCTCGTGTCCTCGCTGCCACGCTGGTCCTGGGGCTCGTGCTCTCGACAGCGGCCGGCCGGCTCGGTGTCAACCCACAGGTCGGCGCCGTGGCCGCGACCGCACTCGGCCTGCTCGGCATGGTCTGGGTTGCCCTCAGATACCGGGTGTGGGCCTACGAGGTCCGGACGGACGCGCTGTATCTCCAGCGTGGCGTCCTCACCCACACCCGGACGCTGGCCCCCTACGTCCGCATCCAGCACGTCGACACCTCGCGAGGGCCCATCGAGCGCGGTCTCGGGCTCTCGACACTCGTCGTCTACACCGCCGGCTCCCGCGGGGCGGACGTCTCCGTGCCCGGCCTCACCCCCGAGGAGGCCACCGACCTGCAGCGCCGGCTGAAGGAGCTGGCGATCGAGGCGGAGGGCGGTGACGCGCTGTGAGGCTCTCCCCGCGCTCGGTCCCGGTGCGGGTCCTGGAAAACGGCGGTCGGGTCGTCTTCTTCGCCGCTATCGGCATCGTCTCCAGTTCCGGTGGCAACCTCCCGCCGCTGTCCGTTGTGGCCGGTATCGTGGTCCTCGCCGCCGCCCTCGTGGCCGTCTGGCAGACGGCGTACGTCCGGCGGTTCAGCTACGAGGTCACCGAGGACACCCTCGACATCGACTCCGGTGTCCTCTCGCGTCGCGAACGGGAGATCCCCTACGAGCGGGTCCAGAACGTGGACATCTCGGAGAACGTCATCCAACGGCCCCTCGGGCTCGCCCAGGTCCGTATCGAGACCGCCGGCGGGAGCGGCACCGAGGCCCGGCTCCGGTACGTCACCCGGACGGAGGCCGGCCGGCTCCAGGAACTGCTCGGCGAGCGCAAGCGCCAGGTGGCCGGCGAGGCCGACGGTGAGGTTGCGGCCGACGAGGCCGGAGCCACAGTCGAGACGGAGACGCTGTTCAGCCTCTCCGGCCGCGAACTCGGCATCCTCGGTGTCGTCTCGGCGGACCTGCGACTGCTCGGGCTCGCGTCGGTCGTCCTCTCGGGGTTTGCCCCCCAGGTCGCGGCACGGCTCCAGCCTGGCCCGAACCTGGTCTCGCTTGCCGGCCCGGCACTCGCGTTGCTCGGCCTGCTCGGCCTCTGGGTGGTCAGTGCCATCACCGCCGTGTTGCGGTACTACAGCTTCGAACTGCGCCGCCGGGCCGACGAACTCCGCTACGAGCGGGGGTTACTCCAGCGCTACAGCGGCACCATCCCCGTCGACAAGGTGCAGACGCTACGGCTCCGGGAGAACGTCCTGGCGCGGGCGCTTGGCTACGCCACGCTGGTCATCGAGACCGCGGGGTACGGCCCCGGCCAGGACGGCGGCGCGCAGTCGGCGGTTCCGCTGGCGAAGCGGGAGCGGGCGCTGGCGCTGGCCCGCGAGGTCGAACCGGTCGGCGCGGTGGCGTTCGAGCGGCCGCCCCGGCGTGCCCGGACCCGTTACGCCGCCCGGTACACCCTCGCCGTCACCGGGCTGCTCGCCGGGCTGTGGGTGGTCAACACACTCACCGGTCGGCTTCCACTCTGGTATCTGGCCGCCGGCCTGCTCGCCGCGGTTCCGCCCGCGGCACACCTTGCGTGGCGACACCGCGGCTACCACGTCGGAGAGGCACACTTCGTGGCCCGCAACGGCTTCTGGCGCCGGGAGACGGTGGTCGTCCCCTACGACCGGGTCCAGACAGTCGCGGACAGTCAGTCGGCCTTCCAGCGCCGCCGTGACCTGGGGACGGTCCGGGTCGACACCGCGAGTAGCGGCGGGTTCTTCGGGTCGGCGGCCGCCGCGGTCGACATCGACGGCGACTTTGCCGAGGAACTGCGCGAACGGGTCCACGGCCGCTTTCGCCGGGCGCTTCACCGCGCCGCCGACTGAGCCCCGGATACAAACACGTTCGGGCCCGCAGACTGCCCCGATGCACCCGGCCTGCTCGGTCCGTCGTTCAGGTCACCCCGGCTACGGTGGCCCTGATACCGACCCCGACCCCCGTTGAGGACGGCCGCCGTGTTCACACGCCGCCTGCCTCAGACACTGTGAGGGCTCGCCCGTGCCCCAGACAGGGCGCACAGTCTGTACGAACCCGCGATTGGCGCGGGCCACGGCAGGCCGACACGGACCGCTGTATCCGGGCTCCGGTCACCGGGTCCCCGGTATCGGCGTTTCAGGCGGCCGGGGCAACTGACCGAGATAATAACGGTCATGTGCGGTCACCGGCATGTTCAGTCCATGGTTAACCGGGCCTGGCAACGACGTGCGTTCGGATATCTGCTAGTTCTGTTTGCGGCGATTGTGGTGACCGCGGGCGGCTATCAGATTGGCATGCGGGTCTACGAGGGACGACCGCAGACGTTTCTCGATTCGCTGCAGTTCGCCGTCGAGATGTTCACCACCACCGGTTTTGGCGGGGATGCACCGTGGAATAGCGCGGAGATGCAGGCGTACATTACCGTCACCGACCTGCTCGGGATGGCGTTACTCGTCGGCGCGCTGCCGGTGTTCGTCGGGCCGATTGTCGAGAACACGCTGTCCACGACGACCCCCTCGAAGCTGGAGACGGACCTCACCGACCACGTCGTGATCTGCTCGGACACGACACGCGCGGACGCGCTCATCGGGGAACTCAAGACCAACGATGTCCCCTACGTCATCGTCGAGTCCGACCTCGAACGGGCCGAGGAACTGTACGAGGCCGGAGAGCCTGTCATCCGGGCGGACCCCGAATCGGCGGAGGGGCTGGATGCTGCCCGCCTGTCCTCGGCCCGTGCCCTGTTTGCCGACCAGTCCGACAAGGTCGATGCGAGTATCGTCCTGACCGCGAAGGAGGTCACCGACGACGTGCCCGTTATCAGCGTCGTCGAGAGCCCGGAGGCAAAGCGGTATCACCGGCTGGCCGGGGCCGATGCCGTCCTCTCGCCCCGACAGCTGTTGGGCAACAGCCTCGCGGCGAAGGTGACCGCGGCCGGGCGGACGGGGATGGTCGACGCGGTGGAGATCGGGGACAGCCTGCAGCTCGCGGAGGTTTCGATCCGCCGTGGCAGCCGTTTCGCGGGGGCGACACTGGCTGAGAGCGGTATCGGGGAACAGTCGGGGGCCAACGTCATCGGGATATGGGCCCGTGGCGAGTTTATCGCCGCACCGCCGCCCGACGCGGAGCTGATCGACGGGAGTATCCTGCTCGTCTCCGGCCGCACCGACCAGCTGGAACGGCTCGCCGAGATGACACAGGCATCGGTTCGTGGCTTCGCGGCCGGCCGGACGGTCGTTATCGGGTACGGGCAGGTCGGCAAAGCCGTCTCCGCCGAACTCGAAGAGGCCGGCGTCCCCCA
>JAQCNN010000200.1 GCA_028275005.1 Salinirussus sp. | reverse complement strand
TGCACCCGCTCGGTCCCGCGCAGCTTGATCGCCCCGATGTCGCCGGTCCGGGAGACGTGGGTGCCGCCACAGGCCTGGGTGTCGGCGTCGACGGAGATGAGCCGGACGTCCTCGCCGGCGGGGATCCCACCCTGGTAGATGTCGAAGCCATACTCCTCCTCGGCCTCGTTGCGTTCGAGCCACTCCTGGGTGACCGACGTGTTCTCGCGGACCACCTCGTTTGCCACCCGCTCGATTGCTTCGACCTCCTCGCGGGAGACCGACCGGTAGTGTTCGACGTCCAGCCGGGCGCTGTCGGTGTGTTTCTGCGCGCCGGCCTGACGGACGTGCTCGCCCAGCACCTGCCGGGCGGCGTGGCCGACGATGTGGGTCGCGGTGTGGTGTTGCATCAGCCGGCGGCGCCGGTCGCCGTCGACCTGCCCGCGGACGAACTCCCCCTTCCCGGGGTCGCCGTCACACCGGTGGAGGATGACCCCGTCCTCGACCTGGACGTCGGTCACGTCGGCGGTCACGTCGCCGTCCTGGGTCGCGAGGGTCCCGTGGTCGGCTGGCTGGCCGCCCCCTTCCGGGTAGAACATCGTCTGGTCCAGGACGACGTCGTAGACCGGCTCCTCGGTGTCGGGGCCGCCGGCCTCGTCTCCGGGCTCACGCTCGAAAACGTCCAGCACGACCGCCTCGAAGGCGGTCCGCTCCTGGTCCTCGTAGTAGAGCTGGTCGGTCTCGGGGAGGGCGGAGACGTCGACCCGGTCGTCGGCCGCCTCCTCGTCGGCGGTCTCGCCGCCACCGTGGCGGCCGGCCACCTGCGAGTAGAAGTCGTCGGGCACACCCACCTCGACGCCGTGGTCGGTGGCGATCTCCTCGACCGTCTCCGGCTGGATGCCGTGAGAGTCGTACAGTTCGACCAGTTCCTCGACGGGGATCGAGCCGCCCTGGCGGGCGTACTCCTCGGCGAGGCTCTCGACGCGTCTGGTGCCGCGTTCCAGGGTCTCGCGGTACTTCTCGAGTTCCGTTCGGACCACGTCCCGGACCGTATCGCGGTTCTCGTAGCCCAGCCGCTCGGCCTGCATGTCCACCAGCTCGTCGAGTGGGGCGTCCACGCCGACGGTGTCGGCCAGCCGCTTGGTGCGGCGGATCACCATCCGTGCGAGATAGCCCGTCCCGACGTTCGAGGGGACAATGCCGTCGCCAAGCATGTACGCGAGCGTCCGGGAGTGGTCGGCGATGGCGTAGACCTGCTCCAGGGGCTCGACGAGGTCGCGCAGGCGGTCGACAGCAACGCCGAGTTCGTCGGCGATCTCCCCGCGGGCGGCCTCCACGTCGTCGACATCGTCGATGTCCAACTGCCCGGAGAGCCGGGCGGCGTCGTTGACGAGTTGCTCCTCTTCGGGGGCGTACTCCAGGCCGGCGTTCCCCCGGAGGAAATCGAGCATCTCGGGGTAGACAGCCTCGTAGACGGTCGGCGTCCCCTGGCTCATCCAGGTCCACCGCTCCAGCCCGTAGCCGGTGTCGATCACCCGGCGGTCCATCCGGCTGTAGCTGTTGCCGTCTTTCATCTCGTAGTCGCCCTCGGGGTCCTCCTCGAACTGCATGAAGACGAGCGTCGCCAGCTCCAGCCCCTTGTAGATCACCTCGAAGGCCGGGCCGGCGTTGCCGCCCCCGACCCACGGGTCCTCGATAAACGTCACCTCCTCGGTGTCCGCACCGAGTTCCTCGAGCAGGCCGACACAGTACTCCACACACCCCTCCTTCCAGTAGACCTCGCCCTCGTAGGCGTAGCCGGCGCCCTCCTCGGCGTTGAACGCGTGGTGGCCCATCATCTCGAAGGCCATGGTGTGCCGGCCGGTCTTGCCGACGTTGTCGATATCCTGCATCCGGATACAGGGCTGGGAGACCGCAAGCGGGTTGCCCGGCGGTGGCGACCGCCCGGAGGTGACGTGTGGCTGGAAGTCGTAGATCGACGCCTGTGTCAGCAGGACGTCGTCACGCCAGCGGTTTGCGGCGACGGGGTAGGCCTCGACCCGCTTGTGCCCGCGCTCCTCGAAGAAGGAGAGAAAGGCCTCCCGCATCTCCGACAGGCTGAGTTCCGCCGCGAAGCCCGGCTCGTCGATGAAGCTGTACTGCTCGCAGGGGGGCTCCCCGCAGGTCTCGCGGGTCACGTCGCGGGTCCAGAAGTGGACCCCACACGACCCACACTCCCGGCGCTCGAAGCCGTTTTCCGCGAAGTAGTCCAGTCGGTACTCCTCCTCGAGGTCGCTCATTCGTTGCCCTACACTGGCCCAGGAGTCGGTATAACAGTTCCGAAGCCCGGGGATCCGCGTGACCGCGGCGGAGCGGCTACTCCTCGAGCGCCAGCGACGCCAGCAGCGCCTCGAGCTGGAGTCGCTCGTTTGCCCCCGCGGTGATCCGGTAGTCTGCCTCGCCGATACGGTCGAGCACCCGTACCGCCGCCTCGTCACCCAGGTCGAACTCCCAGACCGACCGGTGCAGTTGGTCGACGATGTCCCCGCCGGCGATCCCCTCCTCGGTGAGCAACTCGTCCAGCCGGGTACGGGCGGCGGTGAACTCCCCGTCCAGCGCCAGCGTGACCATCTCCCTGATCTCCTCGGGCCGGGCGGTGCTCGTGACCGCGAACACCGCCGCCTCGTCGACGGTGTTGCCCGTCACCGCCGCGGCCTGGAGCCCGTTGATCGCCTTTCGCATGTCGCCGTCGGCGGCGTAGACGAGGGCCTCGACACCGTCGTCGGTCACCTCGATCCCCTCCGTGTCGGCGACTATCCGGACCTGCGTCGCCACGGCCTCGTCGGGCAGCGGCGAGAACCGGAAGACGGCACACCGGGACTGGATCGGGTCGATGATCTGCGAGGAGTAGTTACACGAGAGGATGAACCGCACGTTGTTCGAGAACTGCTCCATCGTGCGGCGGAGCGCCGCCTGGGCCGCGTCCGTGAGGGCGTCGGCCTCGTCGAGGAAGATGATCCGGTAGTCGGCGCCGCCAAAGGAGGTGCGGGCGAAGGACTTGATCCGGTCGCGGACCACGTCGATCCCCCGCTCGTCGGAGGCGTTGAGTTCGAGAAAGTGGTCCGACCAGTCCTCGCCGTACAGCTCCTTGGCGATGGCCATCGCGGCCGTCGTCTTTCCCACGCCCGCTGGACCGGAAAATAAAGTATTTGATAATTCGTTTCTATCTACATAACTCTGGAGGCGCTCGGTGATCGTCTCCTGGCCCAGGATGTCCGCGAGCCGCTGTGGGCGGTACTTCTCCAGCCAGATCTCCTCGCGGCCCCCGGCGCTGTCGGCGTCGGCCTCGCTCATATCTGTGGGGTGGCCCGCAGCGGGCATAAACCCCGCGAGACCGAGACCCGAGAGTCATCTGCGGAAGCCACTACGGGTGGGTCTGCTGGCCAACGGCGGCGCCGTCCCCGAGGGGATTGTGACTGTGCCGGCCGTCCCTCGTTGAGAGCGAACAGCGCCAGGGACGACCACGAAGGGGTTTTTCCGCCGCGGTTGGTTGTACGGGTATGACCGGTTGCCCTCCGGTATCGCTGGCGCTGACGGCCGGTGAGCCGGGATGGTAGGTGTCCGCGAGGCGACCGCCGGGGACCTCCCGAACGTGCGCAACGTGGTCGACGGGGCCGCACTCCGGGTCGGTGTCGACGACCTGCGCGAGTCCATCGCCCGCGGGGACGTGCTCGTCGCCGTCACCGAAGGCCGGGTGCTGGGCGCGCTGGTCCTCGACGGTGACCGGGTCGCCGCGGTCGCGGTTCGTCGGGGTCGCCGGGACCAGGGGATCGGG
>JAQCNN010000196.1 GCA_028275005.1 Salinirussus sp. | reverse complement strand
GCGACAGCAGGAACACCGACGATGCCTGCCGATTTCCGCAGACACAGTGGCTGTGACCACATCGTATAAGTCAACCGCTTTCAGAGCGAACCATCACCCGCAGTGTCGGCGCCGCTCCGGGCGAGGAGCGAACCGGCGAGGAGACGGACCCGACCCGTCACGAGGTGCTGATGCGCGTCGACTCCGACCAGCCTGAGGGAACGGTCGAGGACCTCCACCGCCCCGGCTACGAGATGGGCGGGAAGGTGCTCCGGCCGGCACAGGTCACAGTCAGTGACGGCTCCGGCGACGCGTAGTCGGCGTTCGGCTGCAGGTGGGGCAGCCCCTCGTGATGCCGGTCTCTGCCGGGTGCCCGGGAGTCACAACTGGGGACACACCGTCCCGCGTGGCGGTCGGCTCGGGGGCGGTCTGTGTGGCCGAGTCGGCCCGAGACCGGAAAGCGGGGGACAGCGTCCGGGGACGGGGGGGCTGCTGACAGGCCGTTCTAGCAACTTTTAACCGCCGCAACCGGGTATATATCGACAAGATGGCGAGCAACAAGATTCTCGGGATCGACCTCGGGACCACGAACAGCGCGTTCGCGGTCATGGAGGGCGGCGACCCGGAGATCATCGTCAACAGCGAGGGCGACCGGACCACCCCCTCGGTAGTAGCGTTCGACGACGACGAACAGCTCGTGGGCAAGCCCGCGAAAAACCAGGCCGTCCAGAACCCCGACAACACCGTCGAGTCGATAAAGCGACACATGGGCGAGGACGGCTACACCGTCGAAATCGAGGGTGAGGAGTACACCCCCGAACAGGTCTCGGCGATGACCCTCCAGAAGCTCAAACGCGACGCCGAGGAGTATCTCGGCGACGACGTCGAGAAGGCGGTCATCACCGTCCCCGCGTACTTCTCGGACCGACAGCGCCAGGCGACGAAGGACGCCGGGGAGATCGCCGGCTTCGAGGTCGAGCGGATCATCAACGAGCCAACGGCGGCCGCGATGGCCTACGGGCTCGACGACCAGTCCGACCAGACGGTCCTCGTCTACGACCTCGGCGGCGGAACCTTCGACGTCTCCATTCTCGACCTGGGTGGTGGCGTCTACGAGGTCGTCGCCACGAACGGGGACAACGACCTCGGCGGCGACGACTGGGACGGGGCGGTCATCGACTACCTCGCCGAGGACTTCTACGACGAGTACGGCATCGACCTCCGGGAGGACCGGCAGGCGCTCCAGCGCCTCACCGAGGCCGCCGAGGAGGCGAAGATCGAGCTCTCGAACCGCAAGGAGACGACTATCACCCTCCCGTTCATCGCCGCCGACGACGACGGCCCCAAGGATCTTGAGGTCTCGCTGACCCGGGCGAAGTTCGAGTCGCTGACACGGGACCTGGTCGAGCGGACGGTCGGCCCGACCGAACAGGCCCTGGAGGATGCCGGCTACGAGAAGGGTGACATCGACGAGGTCATTCTCGTCGGTGGGTCCACCCGGATGCCGATGATCCAGGAGAAGGTCGAGGAGCTGACCGGCCAGGAGCCAAAGAAAAACGTCAATCCCGACGAGGCTGTCGGGCTCGGCGCAGCCATCCAGGGGGGTGTCCTCTCGGGCGACGTCGACGATATCGTGCTCGTGGACGTCACCCCACTCTCGCTCGGTGTGGAGGTCAAAGGCGGGCTCTTCGAGCGGCTCATCGACAAGAACACCACCATCCCGACCGAGGAGTCGAAGATCTTCACCACCGCCCAGGCAAACCAGACTCAGGTCCAGATCCGGGTCTTCCAGGGTGAGCGGGAGATCGCCGAGGAGAACGAACTCCTCGGGGAGTTCGCGCTGACCGGCATTCCGCCGGCGCCCGCGGGGACCCCACAGATCGAGGTGAGTTTCTCGCTCGACGAGAACGGCATCGTCGACGTCACCGCCGAGGACAAAGGCTCGGGCAACGAGGAGAACATCACTATCGAGGGCGGCGCCGGCCTCTCCGACGACCAGATCGAGGAGATGCAGGAGGAGGCCGAGCAACACGCCGAGGAGGACGAGCGTCGTCGCGAGCGCATCGAGGCCCGCAACGAGGCCGAATCCACCATCCAGCGGGCGGAGACACTGCTGGAGGAGAACGAGGAAGCCGTCGACGACGACCTCGAGACCACTATCCGTGACGCAGTCGAAGAGGTCGAGGAGGTCCTCGACGACGAGGACGCCGACAAGGAGCGAATCGAGTCCGCGACGGAGTATCTCGCGGAGGAACTCCAGGAGATCGGCAAGCAGATGTACCAGGAGCAGGCCGCCGGGGCCGCCGGTGGTGCGGGCGCCGGGGCTGCCGGCGCTGGCCCCGGCCCTGGCCCTGGTGCAGGTGCCGGCCCTGGCGCTGGCGCCGGGCCAGGCCCCGGCCCCGGGGCCGGCGGTGACGGCGAGGAGTACGTCGACGCCGACTTCGAGGACGTCGAGGACGACGAGGAGGACTAGTCCCCGTAGCCGGCGGCCAGGACAGAATAGCCGACGTCACCCGGCCGGCCGAACCGGTGTTATCTCGGCCCCCAGATAACACGGGCGCGGCTCTCCGCCGGCCACGACCCCACAGTCCGGTCAGCTACGTCCATCCCCCGGACAGGCCTGTCACGGCGCATACCCTCCCGGCCAAACGGTTAACGCGTGGGAAGGGTTATGACCGGTATGGCGACCGAACCCGAGACAGTAGACGACGCGGCTGGCGAGGACCACGCCATCGTCACACGAAATCCGGCGACACTCGAGGTCAACGACGAGATACCGGAGGCCGGCCCGGAGGCGGTCGAGGCGGCCGTCGCCGACGCCGCCGCCGCACAGCCGGCCTGGGCGGAGCGGCCCGTCGAGGACCGGCTCGCGGTGCTCGAACAGTTCCGGGAGGTGCTCCTGGAGCGAAAGGAAGCGGTCGCGGAGACAGTCACCGCCGAGGTGGGCAAGCCGGCGGGCGAGGCGGTCAGTGCCGAGGTCGCACCGGCGCTCAGCGCCGTCGAGTTTCTCTCGGACCGGGGCGGTGACCTCCTCGCGGAGGAGGTCCCGCTGGGGACACTGGAGGCGGTCGGCGACAGCACGGTCTACCGGGAGCCAGTCGGGGTCGTCGGGATGATCACCCCCTGGAACTACCCCCTCGGGATCCCCGCCTCCGAGATTGCGCCGGCACTGTTTGCGGGCAACGCCGTCGTGCTCAAGCCCGCCGAGGAGACGACGCTGACGGCGTTTTTGCTGCAGGACCTGCTCGAGGAGGCTGGCCTGCCGACGGACCTGCTACAGGTCGTCCCCGGCCGCGGCGAGGTGACGGGCCAGGCCCTCGCCGAGTCCGGCGTGGACCACCTCTCCTTTACCGGGAGTACCGCGGTCGGCGAGCACCTTCGGGAGGTCACCGCGGGGACGGACACGTCGGTCTGTCTCGAGTGTGGCGGCAGCGACCCGGCGCTCGTTCTGCCCGACGCGAACCTCGACCTGACCGCCGACGGGATCCTCTGGGCTCGCTTTGCGAACGCGGGGCAGTCCTGTGCGGCCGTCAAGCGCGTGTACGCCCACGAGACGGTCGAACCCCGTCTCAGGCGGATGCTCGTCGAGCGTGTCGAGGGCCTCCGGGTCGGGGCAAGCGAGGACGAGGGCGTCGTCGAGGTCGGCCCGCTGATCAGCGCGGAGGCCGTCGACCGGCTCCACGACCAGGTCGAACGCTCCGTCGAGATGGGTGCGGAGGTGCTGACCGGCGGCCAGCCTCTGGACCGGGAGGGCCACTTCTACGCGCCGACAGTCCTGACAGGTGTGACCGACGACATGCCGGTCGTCCGCGAGGAGACGTTCGGGCCGGTGCTCCCGGTGATGGCCTACACCGACATCGACGACGCCGTCGAGCGGGCAAACGACACACGGTACGGGCTGACGGGGAGTGTCTGGACGACGGACACCGGACGCGGCGAGGCGGTCGCACGCCGGGTCGAGGCGGGGACGGTGACGGTCAACGACCACCTCTACACCTTCAGCCTGCACGCGACGCCGTGGGGCGGGTACAAGGACACCGGCGGGGACCTCTCACACGGCCGCTGGGGGGTCGAGTCGGTCACCCGGGCAAAGCACATCCACGTCGCCGAGGGCGAGACGGGGCTGCGTGCCGGCCGGTTCAGCGACCTCTGGTGGTTCCCCTACGACGAGGACACCGCCGAGCTACTGGGACAGACGATGGAGGTCATGCACGGCTCGACGGTGACGGACAGGCTGAGCAACGTACCGTCACTGCTGAGGAAGATACTGGACGGCCGGTAGGGCCGGCCCTGTGCTCCGGCGAACACGGGGCTGCCCGCCGGAGGCGGCTATCCGGAGTGGCCCCCGTCACCGTCGGCACTGAAGCCGGACCGTTTTAGTGTCGCAACCGGCTACACGGAGATAACTGATGACGGAGGACTTCTACGACATCCTCGGCGTCTCACAGGGCGCCTCCGAGGAGGAGATAGACGAGGCCTACCGCGAGAAGGTCCGGGAGTACCACCCGGACGTCAGCGACGACCCCGACGCCGAGGAGAAGTTCAAGAAGGCAAAGACGGCAAAGGAAGTCCTCACCGACGAGGAACAGCGCCAGATGTACGACCAGATGGGCCACGAGCAGTTCGTCGAGGCAAAGAAGCGGGGCGCCACCGACACCGGCGGTCGTGGCGGCCGTGGCGCGGGCGGCGACCCCTTCGGCGGTGGGGGATCCTTTGGCGGCATGGAGGACATCTTCGAGCAGTTCTTCGGCGGGGGTAGCGGCGGCCGGGACAGGCCACGCCAGGGCCAGGACCTGCGCACGGGACTGGAGGTCACCCTCGAGGACGCCTACAGCGGCATCGAGAAGGAACTCACCGTCCGCCGGCCCGAGCAGTGTCCGGAGTGTGACGGGAGCGGCCACCCGCCGGGGACCGACTCACACACCTGCGCCGAGTGTAACGGTCGCGGCCAGACGACACAGGTCCAGCAGACCCCGCTTGGCCGGATGCAACAGACCGCCACCTGCCGGCGCTGCGAGGGTGAGGGGACGGTCTACGAGGAGACCTGCTCGACCTGTGGCGGCGACGGGATCGTCCGCGAGCGGACGACGCTGACCGTCGAGGTCCCGGCGGGGATCTCCTCGGGGCAGACCCTCCGGATGAGCGGCGAGGGTGCCCCCGGCGAGCGGGGGGCGCGAAGCGGTGACCTGCTGGTGGAGGTAGAGGTCGCGGACCACCCCGACTTCGACCGCGAGGGCGACGACCTCCACACCCACGAGCCGGTCTCGTTCCCGCAGGCCGTCTTCGGCGACACGGTCCAGGTCGAGACCCTCGACGGTGCGGTGGAACTCGAGGTGCCCGCGGGCACCCAGAGCGGCGAGCGGTTCAGACTGCGCAACAAGGGAATGCCCCGGCTCCAGCGGCGTGGGCAGGGCGACCTCTTCGTCGACGTGCAGGTCGTCACCCCGGACTCGCTCAACGAGGAACAGCGCGAGGCGCTTGAGCAGTTCGCCGAGGCCGGCGGCGAGGAGATCGAGGTCGAACAGGGCTTTTTCGAGAAGATCCGGGACACCTTCTGAGCCCGCGGTCCCCGTCGCCCGCGTGCCACCGGGATCCTATCCGGACGGCCGGCGCAGATACCCGACGACGAGCGCTGGCCCGACGTAACTGACGACGAAGGCAACGACGGCCGCCGGGAACTGCCCCGCGACCGACAGCGCGACCGCGTAGATGCCGGCGAACAGCATCCCGACGACCGCACAGGCGCCGACGGTCAGCGCGACCGCCCCGCTCAGGCTGTCGGGGCCGACGCCGTCGAGGGCGGTTGGGACGCCGACCCCGAGTGCGAGCAACAGGAGAAAGCCCGCCTGCCCGGCCCCGAAACCTGCCCGAAACAGGTGCGCGGCTGGGAGCGCGACGGCGACAGCCGCGAGGATTGCCGCGTTGCGCGTCGTGAGCCACCGCTCGCGGAGCGAGGAGAGGCGCGTGGAGGGCATAGTCGACACTACGTGTCGCAGCAGAAAATACCCCGCGGCCCTCACGCGACGGGCTTTTCGCCCCGCAGGCGAAGAACCGGTATGGAGACAGTCGCCGACCTCGTCGCGGCCGGCAGGGACCGTGACGGCGTTGCCCTCTCGGTGCCCGGTCGCGTCACAGACTACCGGTACAACGACGTCTGTACGAACGTCTGGAAGACCGGAAACCTCCTGCGTCACTACGGCCTGCGGGCGGGCGCGGCGGCGACGGTCGCGGTCGGGCCAAAGCAACCCGACGGCCGGGAGACGCTTGGCTGGCTGGACACCGTCGACCCGCTGCTCGGCCTGCTGGGGGCGGCACAGCTGGGCGCGACCCTCGACCTCGACCCCGCGACCGACACCGTTGTCGAGGGGCGTGTGTTTCTCCTCCCGGACGGGTGGGTCGACGAGTACGAGGCCGGGCCGGGGACGTCACGCGTCGCCTACGGCGGCCCACCGGAGGACTCGGGGGTCGTCCACTTCGAGCGCGAGCGCTGGAGCGAGAACCCGATGCAGCCGCCGGACCCGCCGGGGGCGGCCGACGAACTGCTCGCGGGGTACACCCACGGCGACCTCGTCGGGGCCGCACAGCGGGTGGCCGACGAGTACGGGCTCGGCGAGGAGGACCGGGTGGCGCTTGCAGCCCCGCTCGCGGGGTCCGACAGGTCCGTTGCGGGGACACTCGCAGGGGGTATCCTCGCCCCGATGCTCGCCGGCGCGGCTGTGGTCGCGACCGGCCCGGCCGTCGGCGCCGACGCCGATGACGTGGAGGCGTCGCTGGTCGTCGGCGTTGCGGCGGACCTCGAACCAGGGGCGGTCCTGTAGTTACCGCGCTGTCCGGAACTCGCCGTGTTTCATGCCGAGGAAGAACGCCAGGACAGAGAAGGCGACCATCGACGGCAGGACCATCATCATGACAGTCGACAGCTGCATCGGCGTCATCGCCGGGAGCACCGCGGCGGCGACGGCGACGATGAGGACGAGCGGGACAACCGAGCGGGCAAAGTCGTACTTCATAGACAGCCGGAGTTAGTGGCGAACGCCCAAATACGTTCAGTCATTCCGGCGCCGGCCGGACGAGGTCCGCGAGGGTGACGACACCGCCCAGCAGCCACCCCAGCGGGACCGCAACGGCAAACCACAGCAGGACGTAGGCCACACCCTCCAGGTCGAACTCGGCGACGAGATAGTCCGTGAGGCCGAGCAGGTCCGGCCCTTCCTGGACGAACCAGACCGCAATCGAGTCCGTCCCCGACAGCACCACGTCGGCGAGGGCCGAGGAGTAGAGCGCGGCGACGACCGGCGGCAGGAAGATAGCCGTCATGGCGAAGGGGTAGGCGAGGAGGACCGTCGTGACCCGGCCGCCGACCCGCCAGAAGCCGTAGGAGAGGCCGGCCGCGAGGACCGCGACACCGCTCGCCGCCAGCACGGCAACGACACCGCCGGTGACGAAGCTCCCGGGCGCGACAAACCGGACGACCGCAGACAGCGCCCCCCAGAGGAGGACAAACAGGAGGACCACCCCGAGGAGACCGAGCCGTTCGGCGGTGACGTTGACACGGCGGCTCTGGAATCTGACGAAGTAGCCGACCAGCACGAACGGGTAGATGAGCCCGACCACCGGGACGCCGACCGTGCTCCACAGTCGGTAGAAGACGGCCTCCGCGCCGCCGTCGGGGGTCCACTTGCCGAGTACCGTGTTCTCGGCCCGGCGTTGACGGGGATAGATGAACTCCATCCAGGTTTCGTGGAGACGGACCAGGTCGATCTTTATTGCGCCGGCGAGTCCCTCCTGGGTGGACATATTCGGGGCTAAATGCGGGGGGGAGTATATGTCTTCATGTCCGACACCGCCCCATCCGGCCCGGGGTGTCAGGGCCGGGTGCGCGCCGCCTCAACCCCAGGCCTGTGGCGCGAAGTCGGGGTGGACCTGCCGGTCCCGGCGGTCGATGTCGTCGATACGTCCGACCTCTTCGGCGGACAGTGACAGCGAGAGGCTCTCGGCGTTGTCCCGGATGTGTGCCTCGCTCGTGGCCTTCGGGATGGTCGTAATCCCCTTCTCGCGGAGCCAGGCGAGGCTGACCTGTGCGGCGCTGACACCGTGTTCGTCGGCGACCGCCGTCAGGGTCGGGTCGTCGAACACCGCACCCCGTTTGAGCGGGGAGTACGCGACCAACTCGAGGTCGGTCTCGGCGGCGTACTCCCGGAGCTCCGTCTGTGGGAGCAGGGGGTGTACCTCGACCTGATTCGCGAAAACCGGCGCGTCGAGGTGTTTGCGGGCCGTCTCGACGTGCTCGGGCTCGAAGTTCGAGACGCCGACCCGGTCGACGGTGCCGTCGTCGTACAGTTCGTCGAACGCCCGCAGTGTCTCCGCCGGGTCGTAGTCGCCGGCCGGCCAGTGGACGTACAGCAGGTCGACGTAGTCCGTCCCGAG
>JAQCNN010000190.1 GCA_028275005.1 Salinirussus sp. | reverse complement strand
GTTAGGCGAACGCGATCGGCGTCCCGGCGGTGTCCTCCTCCTCCTCGACCTTCTCGAGGGCGGCGACGAAGTCCTGTAGCTGGACGGTGGTGCGCTCGTCGCGGATGGCGAACATCCCGGCCTCGGTGGCGATGGACGCGAGTTCCGCGCCGGTGAAGCCGTCGGTCTTGCCCGCTAGCTCGCCCAGGTCGGTCTCGTCGGCCAGGCTCATCTCGGCCGTGTGGATCTCCAGGATCCGTCTGCGGCCGTCCCAGTCGGGCTTTGGCACCTCGATGAGGCGGTCGAAGCGGCCGGGGCGGAGGATGGCGCGGTCGAGCATGTCGAAGCGGTTGGTGGCGGCGATGATACGGACCTCTCCGCGGTCGTCGAAGCCGTCCATCTCCGAGAGCAACTGCATCATGGTCCGCTGGACCTCGGCGTCCCCTGAGGTCTTTGACTCGGTGCGTTTGGCGGCGATGGCGTCGATCTCGTCGATGAAGATGACGGCGGGCTCGCGTTCGCCCGCAAGCTCGAACAGGTCACGAACGAGGCGTGCGCCCTCGCCGATAAACTTCTGGACGAGCTCGGAGCCGGCCATCTTGATGAAGGTTGCGTCGGTCTCGTTGGCGACGGCCTTTGCGAGCATGGTCTTGCCCGTGCCGGGTGGCCCGTGCAGGAGCACGCCGGAGGGCGGGTCGACGCCGACCTCTCGGAACTGGTCGGCGTTGATCAGCGGCTGCTCGACCGCCTCGCGGACCTCGCGGGTCTGTTCCTCGAGACCGCCGATATCGTCGTAGGTGACGTCGGGGGAGGTGTCGACCTGCATCGCCTGGGCGCGGGCGTCGGTCTCGGGGTCGAGGATCTGCTGGACGCTGAAGGAGTCGTTGATAGCGACGCGGTCGCCGGCCTCCAGGTCGTCACGAACGGTCGGGGAGACCTCCGTCAGGACCTCCTGGTTGTTGCCGTGTTGTTTGACAACAACGCCGTCGTCCATCAGTTCCTCGGCGGTAGCGACGTACAGCGAGGAGGCTTTCAGCGTATCGTTCTCCCGCTCGAGACGGTCGACCTCGTCGGTGAGTTCGTGCTGTCGCTCGCTGGCGCCGTCGAGTTGGTCGTTGAGTTTGCGGTGCACGTTCACGACTTCGACGTAGTGCTCCCTGAGCGCCTCCAGCCGCTCTTCGGGCGGCATGTCGGGGTCCAGGTCCAGACGGGGGCGCTCTGGGAGCGACGGACTCCGGGACATCTGGTATCAAACATTTGGTGTCGTCGGATTTAGGTCCTTCGGGAGTGTCGCGGCCGAGAGGCCGGCGGAGGGACCTACGCCCCCGGGAACCCCTCCTCCCACCGGAAGGTTCCGTCGCGCTGGACGACCGTCCCGTCGACCTCGAGGGTCGTCCCCTCCCGGTCCATATCGGTGATGAGGTCGACGTGGACGGCGCTGTCGTTGCCGGTCTCGCCGTTCGGGAGGCAGGCGTCGTACGCCCGCCCGAGCGCGAGGTGAACCGTGCCGGCCATCTTCTCGTCGAACAGGACCTGTCCGGTCGGACGGTCGATCCCACGGTTCATCCCCACACCGAGTTCCCCCAGACGTTTCGCGCCGCCGTCGGTCTCCAGGATAGCCCGGAGCACCTCCCCTCCGGCCTCGGCCTCCCAGTCGACGACGACGCCGTCCTTGAAGACGAGTCGGACGCCCTCGAGGCGCTGTCCCCGGACCGTCATCGGCACGTCGAAGACCACCTGTCCGGCGGTGTCGGCCGGGGCGGTGAACACCTCGCCGCTGGGGAGGTTGTGTGAGTCGTCGGCCACGCTCGCTGTGGAGTTCACCGCGGTCCGGTCGTCGACCCACATCGTCAGGTCTGTGCTGTCCTCGTCCTTGCGGAGTCGGACCTCACTTGCGCCGTCGAGGGTCGTCTTTAGCCGGCGCATCTCCGCGGCCAGCCCCTCCCAGTCCCGGAGCACCGCGTCGTAGACGAAGTCCCGGTAGGCGGCGTAGCTCATCCCGGCCTGCTGGGCCATCGCCCGCGTCGGGTGGACCGTCGACACCCAGTCCGTCGAGAGACGGGCCTCCCGGATACCCTGCCGGGCGCGACTGTACGCCTGCTCGCGCCCCTCGGGCACGTCCGCGCGCTCGCTCGTGTTGCGCGTCCCGCGCAGCGAGAGGACGCTGTCGGCACGCTCGTACAGCGCCAGTTCGAAGGCCGGGTCGGAGGGGAACTCCTCGCCGTGGGCGCGGAGGTAGGCCCGCTCGAGTTCGGGGCTATCGTAGCAGGCGAGCATATTGGCGTCGCGCTCGCCCAGCGCCTCCGCGACGGCCACCCCGAGGTCGTGGGCTCCCTCCCCCACCCGGACGACGACATCGTCGCCGGCGTCGATTCGTGCACTCCAGTCGACCAGCACCGCCGCGTGCTCGCGGACCCGGTCGTCCATGTCGCCCCCTGAGGGCCTGTCAGACAAGTGTCTGTGGCTCCTGTCCGCCCGCTGTGGCGGTCGTGTGGCTGACCGGAGTCCCGAAGCAATCAAAAAAGCGGTGACAGCTAGTCGTCGGCCGGGGCGGCGCCGCTCTCGTCGTGTTGCTGCTTGACGTGGGTTAGCTTGCCGCCGTCGGCGAGGATCTCGCGTTCGCGGGCGGAGGCGTCGAGGTGACCCGTTGCCTCCCACTCGTCGTTGACGCGGACAGTGAACTCCTCTCTGCCCGACCGGACAGCTTCGCTGACGTCGTCGACGACCTCGACGTTGTCACCCTCCTCGATCCGCTCGTAGGTCTCCTCGTCGATCTCGAGGGGCAACAGCCCGAAGTTGAAGAGGTTCGCCTTGTGGATCCGGGCGAAACTCCGGGCGAGTACGCCTTCGACACCCAGATACATCGGACACAGGGCGGCGTGCTCACGGGAGGAGCCCTGGCCGTAGTTCTCGCCGGCGACGAGGAAGCCACCGTCCGAGTCGAGTGCGCGCTCGGCAAAGTCGTCGTCGACCCGGCTCAGGGTGAACTCCGAGAGCTTGGGGATGTTCGACCGGTACATCAGGATATCCTGGGTGGCCGGGATGATGTGGTCGGTCGTGATGTTGTCCGCCATCTTCAGCAGGGTCGGCCCCGCCAGGTCGGCGTCCAGGGGCTCCTTCAGCGGCACGTCACCGATGTTGGGGCCCTTGACGAGTTCGTCATCGACCGGGTTTTCGGGCGCGATGATGTCGTTTTCGGCGCCCTCGTAGGCGTCGGGCAGCTCAAAGCCTGGGTCCTCGAGGCCGTCCATCTCCTCGGCCAGGTCACGGGGGTCGACGATCTCGCCGGCGATCGCCCCTGCCGCCGCCACCTCCGGCGAGCAGAGGTAGACGTTGTCGTCCTCGATGCCGGAGCGCCCCTCGAAGTTGCGGTTGAAGGTGCGCAGGCTCACCGAGTCCGACCCCGGCACGTGGCCGATACCGATACAGGCGCCACAGGTGGACTCGGAGTAGTTGACGCCGGCGGCCATCAGCTCCGCGGTCCAGCCCTCGCGGGCCAGCATCTCGCTTGCCTTCTTCGAGCCGGGCGCGATGATCATCTCGGTGTCAGGCTCGATGGACCGGTCCTCGAGCATCTTCGCGGCTGGGAGGATGTCGCTGTAGCCGCCGTTCGTACAGGAGCCGATGATAACCTGGTCGACCTCCTGGCCCGCCACCTCGCGGACGGGGACGATGTTGTCGGGCATGGAGGGCTCGGCGACGAGCGGCTCCAGGTCCGAGAGGTCGATGGTGATCTGGTCGGCGTACTCGGCGTCGTCGTCGGGCTGGAGTTCGACGTACTCGTCGGCCCGGCCCTGCCGGGCGAGATAGTCCTCGGTCTTCTCGTCGGTCGGGAAGATCGAGGAGGTCGCGCCGAGTTCGGTCCCCATGTTGGTGATGGTCGTCCGCTCGGGAACGGCGAGGGTCTCGACACCGGGGCCGGTGTACTCGAAGATCTTGCCAACACCGCCTTTCACCGAGAGCCGGCGCAGCATCTCGAGGACGACGTCCTTTGCGGTCGCCCACTCCGGAAGCTCCCCCTCGAGACGGACGTTGACGACCTCGGGCATGTCGATGTAGTAGGCGCCGCCACCCATGGCGACGGCGACGTCGAGCCCGCCCGAGCCGATGGCGAGCTGGCCGAGCCCGCCGGGCGTTGGGGTGTGTGAGTCGCTGCCAAGCAGGGTCTTGCCGGGCGCGGCAAAGTTCTCCTTGTGGACGTTGTGACAGATGCCGTTGCCGGGCCGTGAGAAATACGCGCCAAAGGTGCCGGCTGCAGAGCGCAGAAACCGGTGGTCGTCGGTGTTCTTGAAGTCGAACTGGTAGGTCTGGTGGTCGCAGTACTGTGCGGCGAGCTCCGTCTGAACCTCCTCGAGGCCGAGCGCCTCGAACTGTAGCCAGACGAGCGTCCCGGTCGTGTCCTGTGTGAGTACCTGGTCGATCTCGATCCCGATCTCCTCGCCGGGCTCGAGTGCCCCTTCGACGAGGTGGTCGTCAAGGATCTTCTCGGTAAGCGTCTGTCCCATAGCATTCGAATCTCGACTATGCGCGGATATAAAACGTGCGCTCCTTTATGCCCCCTCCCCCGCCAGGGTTTTCACCCTCGTCGCCGCACAGACGGTATGTTTCGGAGCGGCAGATTCGTCGCCGACCAGCTCGGGGCGGTCGGTGAGAGACAGGTCCAGCCAAACGGTGTCGACCTCACCCTCGGGGCCGTCCTCGAACAGGTCGAGCCGGGCCGGGTCGGCCGGGAGGGCAAGACTGTCGGCGCCCGCCAGGAGTGTGAGCCGGTCGGGACGGACCCACCCGTCTACCGACTCGACCCCGGTGGGTACGTCCTCCGGTACGCCGACCCTGTCCGGATCCCGGAGGACCACGTCGGCTTTATTTACCCCCGTTCGTCGCTGCTTCGCAACTCCTGTATGCTCGACACCGCCGTCTGGGACGCCGGCTACGAGGGGCGTGGCGAGGGGCTACTCGAGGTGTACCACACCGTCGAACTCGAGGCCGGGGCCCGTGTCGCACAGCTCGTCCTCGCCCGGGCCGACCACGCGGGGACCTACGACGGCTCCTACCAAGGCGAAGGGCTGTAACGCCGGTCGCACAGGACAGACGGTCGTGTCCGGCGCACCCACGAGGGCACGAACTGGCACACCGTGTCCTGTGACCGCGCCCGGACTGTGCCGCTGCCACGGCCCGACCGGGGCCGCCCGGGAGCCGGCCGGTGACGCCAGCAGCTAGCAGGCAGGAGTGTTACACGATAGACCTGATCACGGGGTTTCAGTCCGAGACGGCGGTGACCCCTCCGGTACCCGACGGACCCGTCGAGCAGGCGCTTCGCTCGCCCGACACCGACGTCCCCGGGGGTGAATCCGCAGGAGTATTTTTATACTGGCCCGATAATAGACGCGTGTATGGGGACTGTCGACACCGATGCGGACCTCTATGTCGTCCGGGACGGGGACCGGGGTGGGGAGCGGTCGGAGTGGGTACAGCCAACGCCTGTCGAACAGACCGTCACAGACGCGCTCACGGAGGCGACCGACGTCGACCCGGCGGCGGTCAACCGCCTCCACAGCTACGTCGACCCGGGGGACCTGCGGGCCGTGCTCCGTGCCACCGGCGGTACGATAACCTTCCCCGTGGAGGACTACGAGGTGACCGTCCACAGCAACGGCCGGGTCACTGTCCGATAACTCTCTGTTCGGGGTCTGCGCTCGCACTTGCCCGGGCGCTAGCGACGAACACCGTCCCCCAGACGTGTGTTTCGAGGTCGACCCCGTCGAAGGTGGCCGCCATCGCGCCCGGGACGTCCGCCTCGGGGTTCCAGTCGGTCGCCAGCCGCGAAACCGGGACGACCAGGCGGTTCAGCGCCGTCCACGGCTCCTCGAAGGGCCGGGCGTCGAGCACCGCCATCCGCCCGCCGGGCCGGAGTAGTCGGCGGGCCTCGCGGGCGACTGTCGCCGGGTCGGGCATCGCGCTGACCGCCATCGACGCGTAGACCGCGTCGACAGGGCTATCGACCGGCAGGCGGCCAGCGTCACCCCACAGGACGTGGACGTTTTCCCAGCCGGCCTCCCGAACCCGCTCGCGGGCCCGGCGGACCATCCCCTCACTGTAGTCGACGGCGAGGACCTGCCCCTGTGGCCCGACGCGCGTGCGCAGTCGGTGGAGGCTCCGCCCGTCCCCACAGCCGAGTTCGAGGGCGGTGTCGCCGGCCGACAGCCCCAGCGCGTCGACACTCCTCGCGCGCAGCCGTGCCTGTGTACCCAGGAAGACAAGGTCGTAGAGCCGGTCCAGCAGCCCCTCGTGGCGGCTCCACCAGTCGTAGACCTGCTGACCGCGCCGGCCGGGCATACCGAACCTTCGACCGGCCGGCTCTTGTGACTGCCGGCGTTTCCCGGCGGGCCGTCCGGTTTATACTCCGTCCGACCGAACTCCGCGTGTGGAGTACGCTGCGCTGGTCGAGGTGTACGAGCGGCTCGCGGGGACCCAGTCGACCCACGAGAAGACGGCTATCGTCGCCGAGACGCTGGCGGAGACGGCCCACGAGGACCTCCCCATGACCGCCCAGCTCCTCCGCGGGACGCTGTTTGCCCCGTGGAATCCGGCGGAGCTTGGGGTCTCCTCCAGTCTCGCCACCCGGGCCATCGAGCGGGCGACCGGCGTCCCCGCCGAGGAGGTGGAGGCCGACTGGCGCGAGACGGGTGACCTGGGTAGCGCCGCCGCCAGGGCGGTCGAACGGGCGGTCCAGCAGACGCTCGTCTCGGAGACGCTGACCGTCGAGGGGGTCTACGCGGACCTTCGTGAGCTTGCCGGCTACGAGGGGACGGGCAGTGAGGACCGCCGCGTGGACACCGTGGCGGGCCTGCTTGCCGACGCCGACCCAGACGAGGCGCAGTACGTCGTCCGCACGGCGCTTGGCCACCTTCGGCTGGGGGTCGGCCGCGGGACTGTCCGGGACGCCATCGCCGCAGCCTTCCTCGGTGGCGACCCCGACGAGCCCGGTGAAACCCCCGAGGCGGACGTCCAGGCCGTCGAGCGGGCCCTCCAGGTCACCAACGACCCGGGGCTCGTCGCACAGACAGCCGCCGACGCAGGCCGCCCGGGTCTGGCCGACCTCGACCTCGAGGTGGGCCGGCCGGTGGAGGTGATGCTCGCCGAGAAGGCCGACTCCGTCGAGGCGGCGGTCGCCGACACGCTGGAGACGAGCAGCGCGACCGGCGGGGCTGACAGCGGTGACGCCGACCCGACTGCCCCACCGGCACCCCTCTCGGAGTACAAGGTCGACGGCTTCCGGGCCCAGGTCCACTTCGCGGCCGGCGAGCACGGTGACGGGGCGACCGGGCCGCGGATATTCACCCGCCGGCTGGAGGACGTGACCGCCCAGTTTCCCGACGTGGTCGACGCGATGGATGGCTTCGACGCCGACTCCTACATCGTCGAGGGTGAAATTGTCGCCTACGACCCCGACACCGGCGAGCCGGTGCCATTCCAGCAGCTCTCCCGGCGGATCAAGCGCAAACACGACGTCGAGCGCCTCGTCGAGGCGGTCCCGGTTGTCCTCTACCTCTTCGACCTCCTCTCCCTCGACGGGGCGTCGCTGCTGGACCGGAGCCTGGTCGAACGGGTCGACGCCCTGGAGGGGCGACTGACCGAGCGCGAGCGCGGCCTCGAGCGGATGCCGAATCTCCGCAGCCGCGAGCCCGACCGTGTCCGTGAGTTCTACGAGGCGGCGCTCGCGGCCGGCCACGAGGGGCTCATGGTCAAGACCGCCGACGCGGCCTACCAGCCCGGCAAACGAGTGGGCTACACCCGGAAAGTAAAGCCAACCATGGAGTCACTGGACCTCGTGGTCACCCGCGCGAAGTGGAGTGAGGGTCGGCGCTCGAACAACCTCGGCCGGCTCTACCTCGCCTGCCGGGACGGCGACCGGTTCAGGGAGGTCGGCCGGCTGTCGACGGGCTTTACCGACGACCAGCTCGCCGAGCTGACCGCCCGGCTCGAACCCCACGTCCTCGAGGAGGACGGCCGAGCGGTCGACCTCGAGCCGACGGAGGTGCTTGAGGTGGCCTACGAGGAGGTCCAGGAGTCGCCGAAGTACGACTCCGGCTACGCGCTGCGCTTTCCCCGGTTCGAGGGCTTTCGCGACGACCTCGACGTCGGGGACGCGGACACCGTCGAGCGTGTCGAGTCGCTGTACGAGGGGCAGTGAGGCTGACACGACTGTCTCGGCCGGTCCGCCCGCGAGAGCAGGTGCATCTTAGTGGCTTGCCCCCATCGAAGGGAGTGTGACGGTCCGATACCGCGACGGCATCGAGGTCACGCTCTCGACGGGCGAACGGGTGGTCTGTGATGCCGACGAGCCCGACGGCGACGTCAACGTCGTCAGCCACGCCCACGGCGACCACCTCTACGAGCGGGCGCCGGGTGCGGTTGTCTGGTCGCCGCTGACCCGCGAACTCGCCGCGGTCCGCCGTGACGAGCTCCCGGCAACGGCCACCGACGACCGTCTCACACTCGTCGACGCCGGTCACGTCCCCGGCGCCCGTGCCGTCGTCATCGAGGACCCCGACGGGACGACCTACTGCTACACCGGCGACCTGAGCACCCGTGACCACCGGTATCTCGGCGGGTTCGAGCCCCCCGAGGCCGAGGTCGACACCCTCGTTATCGAATCCACCTACGGGGAGCCGGAGTACGTCTTTCCGCCGCCGGCGGAGGCCGCCGCCGCGTTCCGCGAGTGGGTCAGGGAGACCGACACGCCGGTGCTGGTGTTCGCGTACTCGCTGGGGCGGGCCCAGGAGGTCCAGCTGATACTCGGCGAGACCGACCGGCAGGTCTACGTCACCGAGGCCGTCGCCGCCCTGAACGACCCCATTGTGGACGCCTTCGACCTCGCCTTCGACGTTGCGCGTTACGGGGGTGATGTCACCCTCGACTCCGGGGACGCGCTCGTCCTCCCCTCCCAGACCAACCGTCTCTCCTTCGTCGAGACGCTCGTCGAGGAGACGGGTGCCCAGAAGGCCGCACTCTCGGGGTGGGCGGTCGACTCCTCCTTTCGCTTTGCCGGCGGCTACGACGCCACCTTCCCGCTGTCGGACCACTGTGACTTCGAGGAGTTGCTCGCTGTCGTCGACGCCGTCGACCCCGAACGGGTCTACACCTGTCACGGGAGCACCGACAGCCTCGCCCGCGAGGTCCGCTCGCGGCTGGGGTACGAGGCCCGGGCGCTGAAGCGCAACCAGACCTCGCTGGGGGAGTTCTGATACTGCTGGCTGTAACTGTTTGAAGATATCCGCGACCCCGGGGTCGCGAACTTCGTTACAGACGTACAGCCGGCAGTATGAGGAGTTCAGTGGTTCCCGGCCGACCCTGTCAGGAGTGACAGAACCACCGCTCTGGCGCGGGTCCCGTTCTTGCTTCCCAGGTGTCCAGTGTCGAGGGCAATATTCCGTTCGGCGTTCGCCAACAGCGGACTGGCTCTCGACCCGGCGAACAACTGGTCGCGTCTCCCCCGAATCGTGAACGCAGTTACCCCCTCGGGGACCTCGGGGGGCTCGTTCAACTTCGCGAGTGGGTGGGCGGGGAACCGCTCGTAGTCGTCACGGAGAAACTGTGCGGGGCCGAACGGCCCGCCACTGACCCCGAAACGTGCCGCGACCGTTGCGAGCTTCAGCCCGTGGTTCGCCCCCGCGACACTGACGAACCGGCGGACGTGCTCGTCACCGTCGCGTGTCGCCATCCAGTGTCGGACACCGGTCACCCCGAGACTGTGTGCGACGATATCCACCTCGCCACAGCCGGTGTGCGAACGGAGCGCGGAGACAAACGCCTCCAGCTCGGCGGCCATCTGGTCGTGAGACGGCGTCCTGGAACTGAACTCGACCGCCCAGACGTCGTCGCCGCTCGCACCGGCGGCAAGAAGGTCGGCGGCGTGTGCCTGCCAGGCGTCAGCCTCGCTCCGGTTCCCGTGAACGAACACGACCGGGGTTCTCGTTACCCCGGCTGAGGTACCGAAATACGCCGCGCCGCCCCATCCTCCGGCGTGCCCGTTCCACGGTACGCGGGAGTCCTGGCCGTTCCTGTCCGGTCTCGCCGAAACTGAACCGCTCTGCATCACGTATCATTACGGCTGTGAATTATTATGCGTTCTGTCCACGCGACGTGCAGACCTCCTTGACACCACCTATCACACAGTCTATGCGACCGCGCCGACCGACCGGAGACGACACGACGGCGGCCCTCCGCCACTATCGCGTGAGCCCACAGGCACCGATAGCGTCCAACAGCCGCGCCGAGTACGGCGTGTGTCTGTCGTGTGAGTCGGCTGTCGCCGTACTGACAGGTAGCGGCCACTACCGCAGACGTCCAAGCCCCATCCGCCTCCGACACGGCTGGCGCGCCCCTTACGCCGCCGTTTCGGGTGGAAAAATACATTGACATACGGGGACCTATGTGCCGGTCAAAGCGAACATAGCAGGGTTCTTGCCGGTCCGCCGTCCAGTAGTCAGGCGTCGGTCGCTCTGTACCCGACCGACCACGCCTGTTCCCTGGCTTCGCCACCGACGGCCCGGGGGGTGCGGTGGGGGGAAAGGGGGGGTGGCCTGCCACCGTCCGCGGCCACCCGGACCGGG
>JAQCNN010000189.1 GCA_028275005.1 Salinirussus sp. | reverse complement strand
GTCCAACCACAGACTCACGTACCTACCATGAGCCTGCGACGATTCATCGCGCGGCGACTGCTGTCGGTCGTTCCGATACTGGTGGGTGTCTCACTGGTCACCTTCGGGCTCGCGAACCTCGCACCCGGTGACGCTATCGACCTGCTGGTCTCGTTCAACCCGAACATCAGCCCGACGGAGATCGCCCAGATCAAGGCACGGTACAACCTCGACGAGCCGGTGTGGTCGCGGTATTTCATCTGGCTGACGAGCGCGGTCCAGGGTGATTTCGGGGTCGTCATCTCGAGTAACCAGCCCGTCGCAAACGTCATCGTGTCGCGACTACCACAGACTGTCTTGCTCGGATTCCTCGGCTGGCTGATCGCGCTGGTCATCGCCATCCCGGCGGGGATCTACGCGGCGGTGAACAAGGACCAACTCGGTGACGACGCCAGCCGCTTTCTGGCGCTGTCGGGCATCTCGATCCCGAACTTCTGGCTCGGGCTGATGCTCATCCTGATATTTGCGGTCTGGCTGAACCTCTTTCCGGTGCTCTCGCCACAGAAGCCCCTGCTGAGCCCGTCGATGCTGTGGTTTCTGCTTCTCCCGGGGGTCACTATCGGGACGGCCGCCTCGGCGACGCTGATGCGGATCATGCGCTCGTCGATGGCCGAGGAGCTCAACAAGGAGTACGTCACGGCCGCGCGGGCGAAGGGCCTGCCCGAGCGGACGGTCATCCTCAAACACGTCCTCCGGAACTCGCTGATCTCGGTGACGACGGTCGCGGCCTTCCTGACGGCGAACATCCTCGCCGGGTCGGTCGTCGTCGAGACGGTCTTTGGCTGGCCCGGGCTGGGTCGCGAACTCGTCCGGGCGGTGGTCGGCCGGGAGATCAACCTCATCATGGCGATCACGCTGTTTACCGGCCTGGCGCTCATCATCGCCAACCTGCTTGCGGATATCGCCTACGCGGTACTGGACCCACGGATCAGGTACTAACAAATGTCAACACAACGAGGACGAATCCGGATCACTGGCTTTGACCCGACCCGGGTCGACGAACGCGACCCGCTCTCGGAGTGGGTAGAGGACGGCGAGACGGAGCCGGAGAGTCGCTGGCGACGGGCCTGGCGGCGGTTCAGGCGCAACCGCAGCGCGATGCTCGGTGTCGCCGTGGTCGCGCTGTTGACGCTGCTTGCGGTGTTTGCCCGCCCGGTCGAACTGTTCGGTGTCACCGTCCAGCCGATCGCGCTCACGCCGTTCGAGCCGGACACGATCCTGTATCTCACCCCGGAGTACGCGAACATCGGGCCGTACTCGCCACCGTCGGGGACCGCACTGCTCGGGACCGACGGGACCGGTCGTGACATTCTCTCGCGGCTGCTGTACGGCGGCCGCTACAGCCTCTCGATTGGCTTTATCGTCGTGTTCATCACGGCGGTCATCGGTATCGTCTACGGCTCGGTCTCGGGGTACTACGGCGGGCTCGTCGACGAGGTCATGATGCGGGTGCTCGACGTGATCTTCGCCTTTCCCGGGCTCGTGCTGGCGCTGGTCGTCGTCGCCACACTGGGTGGTGGCTACTGGCAACTCGTCCTCGCCTTTACCGTCTTCGGGTGGGCCGGCTACGCCCGCCTCATCCGCGGGGAGATCCTACAGGTCAAACAGAACGAGTACGTGATGGCCGCGCGGGCGCTGGGTGCGAGGGACCGAAAGGTGATCTTCAGACATATCGTCCCGAACGCGCTGGCGCCGGTGGTCGTCCAGGCCTCGCTGTCGATCGGGACGGTCGTCATCGGCGTCGCCGCCCTCGGGTTCCTGGGTGTCGGGCTCGACCCCACCACCGCCGAGTGGGGGACGATGCTCAACGCCGCACGGAGTACGCTCATCCAGGGCCCCGGCGCGACGCTGCCGTGGTGGGCCACGGTCTTCCCCGGGGTGGCGATCTTCCTGTTCGTGATGGCGATGAACCTGATCGGTGACGGGATCAACGACGCTCTGGACGCCCAGGACACCACCGTCACCCAGGGGGGTGGCGCCTGATGGCGCTGCTCGAGGTCGACGACCTCACCGTCCAGTTCTACACCGAGGACGGCGTGGTTACCGCCGCCGACGAACTCAGCTTCACCGTCGAGAGCGGCGAGAAGTTCGGTGTCGTCGGCGAGAGCGGGGCCGGCAAGAGCGTCACCGCGCTCTCGCTGATGCGGCTGATCGAGGAGCCCGGCCGGATCACCGACGGGGAGATCCGCTTCAAAGGCGAGGATATCCTGTCGATGAGCGAGTCCGAGGTCCGGAGCATCCGGGGCAACGAGATGGCGATGATCTTCCAGGACGCCCAGACCGCGCTCAACCCCGTCTACACCGTCGGCGAGCAGATCTCCGAGGCGGTCCGTCACCACCTCGACTACAGCGAGGCCGACGCCAGGGACCGTGCGGTCCAGCTGATGGACGACGTCGGCATCCCCGAGCCGGACGCCAGATACGACGACTACCCCCACCAGTTCTCCGGGGGGATGCAACAGCGGGTGGTCATCGCGACGGCGCTGTCGTGTGACCCCGACCTGTTGATCGCCGACGAGCCGACGACCGCGCTGGACGTCACCATCGAGGCAAAGATCCTCGACCTGATCGAGAACCTCGCCGACGAGTACGACACCGCCGTCCAGCTCATCACCCACGACCTGGGCGTGATCGCGGAGGTCTGTGACCGGGTGATGGTGATGTACGCCGGCAAGCCCGTCGAGAAGGCCCCGGTCGACGACCTCTACTACGACCCCAAACACCCCTACACGGTCGGGCTGATGAGCTCGATCCCCCGGGTCGGCGAGCAACGCGACCGCCTCCAGACGATCCCCGGGACGATGCCGGACCTGGTGGAGTTGCCCTCGGGGTGTAGCTTCCACCCGCGGTGTCCGTTCGCCGAGGACGCCTGCACGCGAAAGGAGCCCCCGCTGGTCGACCACGAGACCGGGCAGGCCGCAGACGGCGACACGGACCAACACGTCGCCGCGTGTCTGGAGTACACCGGCGACCTCGTCGAGGGCCTGGACTACCAGGTGGACGTCGACGGCGCCGACCCGAACACGGGGTCGGCGACCGAACGGGGGCGAGACCACGGTGCCTGAGGCCGAGCCGATCCTCCGGGCGGAGAACCTGACGAAGTACTTCGACGACAGCGAGGGCTTTGTCGACTCGCTGCTGGGCCGGAGCCAGTGGGTGAAGGCCGTCGACGGGGTCGACTTCACCCTCTACGAGGGCGAGACACTCGGTGTGGTCGGCGAATCCGGCTGTGGCAAGACGACGCTTGGCCGGGCGCTGCTCCAGTTGCTCGAGCCCACCGAGGGGTCGGTCTATTACAACAGGGCCGACGGGGCCGGAGGGCGCGAGCGGCTCGACCTGACGGAGGCGTCGTCCTCGCGGCTACGGTCGCTGCGGACCGACCTCCAGTACATCTTCCAGGACCCCTTCTCGAGTCTCAACCCCCGGCTGACCGTCGGGGATATCATCGGCGAGCCACTCGACATCCACAGCCTGGCCACGGGGGCCGAGCGCACCGACCGGATCTACGAGCTCCTGGAGCTTGTAGGGCTGAACCCGAGCCACGCACAGCGGTACCCACACGAGTTCTCCGGCGGCCAGCGCCAACGGATCGGGATCGCCCGCGCGCTTGCGGTCGACCCGGAGGTGATCGTCTGTGACGAGCCGGTCAGCGCACTCGACGTCTCGGTCCAGGCCCAGATCCTCAATCTGCTCGAGGACCTCCAGGCGGACCTGGGGCTGTCCTACATCTTCATCGCCCACGACCTGAGTGTCGTCGAGCACATCTCCGACCGGATCGGTGTGATGTATCTCGGGGAACTCGCCGAGGTCGGCACGACCGACGAGGTGTTCTCGCCGCCGTATCACCCCTACACCGAGGCGCTGCTCTCGGCGATCCCGGAGCCGGACCCACGGTGGCAGGGCGACCGGATCCTGCTGTCGGGAAACGTCCCCTCGCCGCTCGACCCACCCTCGGGGTGTCGGTTCCACACCCGGTGTCCGCGGGTCATCCAGCCAGCGGGGTTCGACCTCGACCAGCCGGTCTGGCGCTCGCTGATGGACTTCAAACAGCGCCTGCTCGGGGAGGAGACCATCGGAGCGGTGACGGCCGTCGAAGAGGACGTCGACGTCGAGGACGCCTCCCGGGCGGAACTGGAGGACCTTGTCCGGGCGGAGTTCGACCTCCCCGACAGGTTCGGGGGGGAGGCCGAACGGGTCTTTGCCGACGCCGTGGACGCCCTCCACGCCGGGGATATCCAGGCAGCCGAGACAACGGTCTCCGAGAGCTTTGTCTCCCCGTGTGAGGCGAGCAACCCCGACCTGTACGCCGAGACGGAAACCCACAACCTCGCCTGTCTGCTGTACGACGACGAACACCCGGACCCGACGGGCTCCGTCGGCGGCAGAAACGACGCGGCCGCCGACGACTGACACCCGCTCGCCCCGGCTGACCAAACGTTTTAGCTCGCGTAGCCCCGACCGCCGACGATGCGGCGGATATACGAGTCGGACGCGCTCTACCGGGACGACGACGAGCCTGGCGCCCCACGGGAACGCCAGCGCGAGGAGCGGCCACAGTCGTTTCGGTCGGTTCCCAGCGGCTCGCTCAGCCGGTGGCTCGTCCCCGACCGGGTGCGGCGCTGGGGGCTCTCGCTGGAGGTCGTCACCCCACGGACGGAGTTCCGCGTCGGCGAGCACGTCCCCTTTCAGGTGACGATCAAAAACAGCCTCCCGTTCCCGGTCACCGTCGCCACGCGGTCGCCACTCCTGTGGACCTGGCACGTCGACGACCACCGGGCAGCCTCCAAGCTCTCGGCCGACGGGCCGCCCGAGGAGGAGCGGGGCTTCCGGTTCGAGCGTGGCGAGCGCAAGCGCTTTCGAAAGCGGTGGGACGGGATGTTCAAGATTGCCGACGCGGAGTGGGAGCGGGCCACCACCGGCGAGTACACCATCGGCGCCGGTCTCAACGTCGAGGGAGCGGCCGACCGGGGGCTGTACAGCGAGACGACGGTGACGCTGCGGCCGGAGTGACCGCCTACCCGGCCGGCGGGCGTTCAGGGGGTGATCCCTTTGACACTGTGCTCGGGGCCGACCCGTGCCTGGTCGAACTCCCGGAGCCGCCGCCCGCAGCCGCCACACGCGACCGTCCGTACCTGGTGGGTGCCACAGCAGGACTCCAGTGTCTCCTCGTTGAGTGTCACCGGCCCGTCACAGAGCGGACAGCGCTCGTGAAAGCCACGCAGTGACTCGAGTATCTCGCGGCGTTGTCCCGGCGGGACCGCTCGCCAGCGGTCGGTCGTCCCCGCGAGCGCCCGGTCGGTCGCGATATCCGCGGTCAGCGCGGCCACCGAGGGCCACTTCCGGACCTGGATGCCGACCTCGACGGCCGGGTACTCCCGGTCGAGCGGCGTCACCTCGCCGGGCTCGACCCCGAAGATGGTCGCGATAGCCCCGCCACTGTCGGTGACTGCCCGGCGTTCGGCGTTGGCGGCCACCCGCTCGGCGAAGGTCTCTGTCAGGCAGAACCCCTCGCCGTCCGCACAGCGCTCGATAGCCCCCACGTCCCGGAGAAACTCGTCGGGCTCGACACCCTCCTCGCGGCGGCGCTCGACCCGCTCGAACACCTCGAGGTCGCCGGGGTCCACGGCTGGCCCCTCCGGACCCGTCGCCGGGTGCTTCCCGAACAGCCGAAGCACACCGGCCGGGAGATACCGCTTCGTGAGTTCGGGTGTCCCGGGGACGAGATACCCTCGGAGGGCGACCGTGAGCGCCGAGAGAACAAAGACGGCGATGCCAGCCGGGGGTGACAGGAGCGCGACGGCCCCGGCGAGGAGGGCGGCGATAAGCATGTTGAGGACCGTACAGGGCAGACAGCGGTTGTCACCGGTGTACTCGGGCTGGCGGAGGCGTCCCAGCAACGACCCGCGTTCTGACATCGGGCCCTCGTTGGACTGCTGTGCACAAATACCTGGCCCGTCCCGTCCGACGGACCGAAAGGAACATTCCGGTGACGTGCCGAGTGTGTGACGCGCGAGGGTGGCTGAGCTAGGACAAAAGCGGCGGGCTTAAGACCCGCTCCCGTAGGGGTTCAAGGGTTCGAATCCCTTCCCTCGCATCTGCGACGAACGGAGGTGAGGAGCGACCCGCTCGGGATTCGAAGCCTACCAGTCGCAGGCCTGGAACGACGCGTAGCGCCGCATGCCCGGAACGTCTGGTTCAGGTCCGAATCCCTTCCCTCGCATCTGCGACGAACGGAGGTGAGGAGGGATGCGCACGGGCGTTGCCCTTCACAGCCGCGGGCCCGGAACGGGGAGTTTTTGCCCGGAGCCGTCCTACGAGGTGGTAATGACCGAGGAGCTGCCAGAGAGTGCCGCGCGGGCGTTCGACCGTCACGATGCCTTCGAGCGCGACGGCAACGGGTTTCGGCTGACGACGAGCCGCTTTGGCGGCCGTGTGACCGCGGTCGACCTCGGCGGTGGGGTGGCATACACGCTGACCGTCCGGGCGCCGACGCTGGAGGCCGCGACGGTCGACGAGGTCGGCGAGGCCGTCGAGTCGGGCTGGTTCGACACCATGCGCCGCCGGCTGGAGGACGCGCCGAAGGCCACGCGCTCGGACGTCTCGCTGTCGGGGTTCGACCTCGAGGCGGACGACGACGAGGTTGTCGTCACCTTCCAGTTCGAGTGGGCCGGCGCCGACCGCGCCGCCGCCATCACCAAGACCTTCGCCGAGTACGTCGAGGGAACCTACGTCGAGAGCGTCGTCCCAGGCTACGACTACGAGGGTGTGATCGGCGACCTCCTCCAGGGCGCCAGTCAGGGTGAGGGTGGCCGGAAGGGCGGGACGCCGCTCTGAGCACACCGAGCACGCCCGGCGGCTGTCGCGCGCTCGCTTCTCCGTATATCCTCGCGCCGAGCGGTATGCGTGGCGCGCACCGCTCGAAAAGAGGTAGTCACCCGTCCATCGCAATGTACGTCTGGGTGTCCTCGACGCCGTCTATCCCCTGGATGTGTGTGGCGGCGACGTCTTTCACGCCGGCGGGCGAGGCGACGTCGACGGTGGCGATGAGGTCGACGTCCCCGGCGACGATGTGTGCCGCTTCGACGCCATCGACGGCCTCGATACTCCCCTTTAGCCGGTCGGCGTCGCCGGTCTTGGCCTTGACCATGACGTAGGCTCTGACCACGTCAGACACCTCCGAGCGCGGCCGCGCCGGTGTCGCCGGCGATGATCTCCCGGACCTCCCCGAGCGTGTCGAAGGCGGCGAGGACGACCAGCCGGTCGCCGGTGGCCAGCGACGCGTCGGGGTCGGGGATCCCGACGGAGTCACTCACCTTCCCGAAGGCGAGCAGCCGGCACTCCCCGGGGAGTTCGAGTTCGCTCAGCGTGTAGCCACGCATCGGCGAGGCTTCGGTGACGGTGAACTCCACGAGCTGGAGGTCCTGAGCGATGTCGGCGATGGCGCGGATGTTGCCGCCTAACAGGGCGTTTTTCGCGACGATGGCGCCAAGCCGCTCGGGGTGGATCACCTCGTCAACGTCGTCGGCGTACTTCCGGTAGATCTCCTCGCGGTAGCCCTCGTCGACCCGCATGACAGTCCGGCACCCGCGCTGTTTGGCGATCATGCAGGCGACGAAGTTGTCGTTGAGGTCACTCGTCAGCGCCGCGAGTGCGTCGGCCGTGTCGACCCCGGCCTCGACGAGCGTCCCCTCGACAGCACCGTCGCCGACGACGACCTCAAAGCCCTCCTCGCGGGCGATGGCTGCGGCGGCCTCGTCACGCTCGATGATGAGCACCTCGTGGCCGCTGTCCGCCAGCGCGCGGGTGGTCCGGGTGCCCACGCGGCCTGCGCCCACGATAACAAATCGCATACCACAGCTTGCGGGGACGGGTGTATAAAGCTGTCCTCGGAGGGCCGCTCCCCGGTTGGCAACCCTTATTACTATGTGAACGTGTGACATAGTATGGTTCGTGCGTTCATCCTGGTAAAGTCGAGCCCAGGGGAGGGGGCGACCGTCGTGGAGGCGGTCCGCGGCCAGGGCGCTGTCGAGGAGGCCCACGTCGTCGCCGGCCAGTACGACATCATCGTCGAGGCGACCGGTGCGGAGGTCTACGACGTGGTCGACGGCGTGGCGACCGGGCTCCGTGACGTGGCCGGCGTCGTCGACACACGGACCTATATCTGCCTGGAGTAGCCGTCAGGAG
>JAQCNN010000182.1 GCA_028275005.1 Salinirussus sp. | reverse complement strand
CGAGGACGGAAGCCAGACAGACCGGCGACGGCAGACACCAGCACCCCCGGCGCCTCAGACCGCGACTCTCGCGAGCGTCGGGGCCACATCCGAGGGCAAAAAGGTGGTTTTTTGCGTGCCACCACGAAAGCGGGGGTATGTTGACCGTCCGGGCGCCAGCCACCAGCGCGAACCTCGGCAGTGGGTTCGACGTCTTCGGGGTGGCCTTGGACCGCCCGGCCGACATCGTCCGCGTCGAGAAGGCCGACCGGACGACCATCGACGTGACCGGGGCTGGCAGCCAGTACATCCCCGAGGACCCCGACAAGAACACCGTCGGCGCGGTCGCGGAGGCGCTAGAGGCCCCGGCGCACATCCGGATCGACAAGGGGATCCGGCCGGCCTCGGGGCTTGGCTCCTCGGCGGCCAGCGCCGCCGCCGCGGCGGTCGCGCTGAACGAACTCTACGACCGTGGCAAGTCCCGCGCGGAACTCGTCCCGATTGCCGCGGAGGGTGAGGCGGTCGTCTCCGGGGACGCCCACGACGACAACGTCGCGCCGGCGATCCTCGGCGGGTTCACCGTCGCCACCCCCGACGGCGTGCGGTGTGTCGACGCGGACGTCCCGCTCGTCGCCTGCCTCCCCGATATCGTCGTCTCGACGCGTGACGCCCGCCGGGTCGTCCCCGACGGGATGCGGGTGAGCGAACTCGTCGAGACGGTGGGTAACGCCGCGACCCTCACCACCGGGATGCACCGCGACGACCCCGAACTCGTGGGGGAGGGGATGTACGACGCCGTCGTGACGCCGGCCCGCGCGGAGCTGATCGACGGCTACGACGCCGTCCGGGAGGCCGCCTTCGGGGCGGGGGCGACCGGTGTCACGATCAGCGGTGCGGGGCCGACGGTCATCGCGGCCTGTCACGAGGGTGACCGCCGGGCGGTCGGTGTGGCGATGCTCGATGCCTTCGAGGACCGCGGGGTCGACGCCTGGGTCTACCAGACTGCCATCGGTGACGGCGCGACCGTCCACGACACGTAGCGGTCTCGTGTGACCCGACCCGGCGGTGCGCCGGCTGTCGTGTCCGTCGGCGCGGGGCTGCTCACCTCTGTCCGCCGTCCGGTTCGGGGGGTGCCGCGTCGACCGTCGGTGAGCCGGCGCCGTCGCGGACCCGAAAGCCGCCGGTCTCGGCCCGGCCGGAGAGCTCCCGCTGTGGGAAGGGGATCTTGATCCCGTCGTCCTCGTAGGCAGCCTTCACGGCCTGGACGACCGCGGAGGTGGCCCGCCACTTCTGCTGGGGTGTCGGCCGGTCGATCCAAAACCGGAGCCCTATGGTCACCGCGGAGTCCCCGAAGGCCTTCGGGATCGCCTGTGGCGGCGGTGTCGGCGCGACGGCGTCCACGTCGTCGATGGCCTCGACGGCGACATCCTGTGCGCGCTCGGGGTCGGTCTCGTAGTCCACGCCGACGTCGATCCGGACCCGCAGTCGGCCCCGTTCGCTGCGGTTGACGATGGCGCTGTTGCTGACCCGGTCGTTCGGGATGACGATCGACTCGCCGTCGAAGTTCTCGAGCCGGGTGTTGAAGACGGTGATCTTTGTGACGATCCCCTCCTGGTCGCCGAGCTCTACCCAGTCGCCGATCGTGAACGGCCGGGAGAACATCAACACGAGACCCGCGATGAGCGAGCCGAGCGTCTGTCTGGCGGCCAGGCCGACGACGATCCCCAGGAACCCGGCCCCGACGAGTAGCCCGGAGAAGTCGATCCCCCAGAGGCTAAGCGCGGTGGCGACGGTGACGGCGACGATAGCGAGATTGCCAACCCGGTAGACGACCTCCTCCTGGTGGTCGGTGATCCGGTCGGCACCGCGGCTGTACCGCTCGACGGCCTCCTCGAAGAGGTCGACGGCAATGTACGCGAGCAAAACGACCACGCCTGTCGTGACGAGACTCGTCAGCAGGGGCAACGAGAGCCCGAACAGCCGGAGGATCTCGAGTGCGAGCGCCACCAGCCCCCAGACCCCGAGCAGGGTGACCACAGCGGTGGCGAGCAGGCCGACCTGTACCACCCGGAGCACGACCGTACTCACCGTGGTCGGGATGTAGTCGCTGACGAGTTTGGCGGTCTCGTTCGTCCTGGTACCGGGCATGAGTCGGGCCAGCAGCCGCCCGGCGAGGCCGACGAGATAGGGCGCAACGACGAAGGTGAGCCCGAGCGCGACCAGGACCACCGAGACCGTCGCGAGGGCCCGCGCCTCGGTCGTGCCCACGCTCTCCACGAACCGCTGTACCTCGGTGGGCACTGACTGCGCGAGCACGGTCGCTATCCACATAGTGGAGTTGAGGTGACAGGCGAACTTGGGGGTTTTCCCCCTCCTGGTCGACCGCAGGCTGTCACTCGCCCCGGCACTACTCCCAGCGCTCGGTCGCCGCGGCTGACACCGTCTGTGGGGCGCCGTAGACGAGGTGTGGCCCGTCACCCGGGGCCTCGAACCCGTTGGTCCGGAACAGCGTGTTCGTCGCGACCGACCAGGTTGCCGGCCGGAGTTGCCAGGGGTCGTGCTCGATAGCGGAGTAGCGAACCGCCCCGTCAGCACCCTCCGCGAAGTAGCGGTACCGCTCCACGAGAAAGTGCGCCAGGCTCCCGGGCTCGGGCTGGAATCGCTCGCCGTCGGGGCCGTACGTGGCGTCGAAGCGAGCCGCCCGGGAACCGGGGGTCTGTCGCCGGCTGCTGAACTGAACCCGTCCGTCGGGCCTGTCGGGCTCGTAGCCCATGTCGGCCCAGTAGTACGGCAGGTGATTGAACAGCCGGGCGCCGACGACGCTGAGCAGGTCGTCGGCGTCGAGGCTGAAGAAGTAGACACCAGGGGCGTCGTCACAGGAGACGTAGGTCCGGAGGTTCAGCTCGGGCGTCGACAGCCCGATAGCGGCCGGCAGCCCCTCCGGCCGGATATTCCGGATCGCGAAGGGGACGACCGAGAGGTAGGCGTCACCGTCGAACGTGTCGACAGCCAGCCGGTCGGGCAGGCGTGGTGCCAGCCGACCGGGGTCGACCGGCCAACTCGCAAACAGCGCGTCGCGCCACTCCATCTCGAAGTCGGGCATACTGTCTGTAGGTGGCCAGTTACACAGAGCGTTTCGACTCGGCCCCGTGGGGCCGCCGGCCGGGGGTGGCTACGCCAGCGACCGCTCCAGGAAGCGTTCCCGGACGTCGTCCTCGGGGACCGGACACGACTCCTGCTTGCCGAACACCTCGTAACGGTACTCGCCGACGAGGTCGTAGGCACCGTCCCGGAGCCCCTCGGGCAGGTAGACGAGTGGGTACAGTAGCGGGACCGGCCCGTCCAGTAGCCGGCAGACCTGGAGGACGGCCTCCGACTTCGTGTAGTGGTCGTCGCCGTCGACCAGAACGACCGAGTCGAAGTAGTCCGGGTCCATCCCGACCCGTGAGAGGACCTCCTGGCCAACGTCGGACTGGAGTGGCGCAAAGAGCACCGTTCCGTCCCGGTCGAGCCTGACGACCGTCCGGACACTCCAGTTACAGAGGTTACAGACCCCGTCGAACAGCAGGACCGGCCGGTCGACGTCGTCGACGACCTCGGCGGGCGGACGGTCGGTATCGAGGGCGTCACCGCCGCTCTCGGCCGGCGCCTCATCCGGCGTCCGTGGCTCCTCGCCGGCTGCGGTGACGGGGATCTCGACCATTACACGCCGCGGCCCTGGAGCTTCTCCTCCTCCGGCAGGTCGGCGTTTGCGTCGCCGGACATCCCTTGCCCGGCGTTGGAGGCGATCTCCACGAGCGTCTCGGGGTCGTCCCAGTTGTTGACAGCCTCGACGATGGCCGTCCCCATTGCCCGGGGGTTCTCGGCGCCGAAGACGCCCGAGCCGACGAAGATACCGTCACAGCCGTGGTGCATCATCAGCGCGGCGTCGGCGGGCGTGGCGATGCCGCCGGCGGCGAAGTTGACGACCGGCAGGCGAGCCCTGTCTGCGGCCTCGTGGACCAGGCTGGCGGGCGCCTCGTGTTCGCGGGCCCACTTCTCGCGTTCCTCGTAGGACATCCCCTCGAGCTCCCGGATCGCCGACTTGATGTTGCGCTGGTGGTGGACCGCCTGGTTCACGTCGCCGGTCCCAGCCTCACCCTTGGTCCGGATCATCGCCGCCCCCTCGTCGATCCGGCGCAGGGCTTCCTGGAGGTTCCGGGCCCCGCAGACGAACGGCGTGGTGAAGTCGCGCTTGTCGATGTGGTAGCGGTCGTCCGCAGGGGTGAGGACCTCGGACTCGTCGACCATGTCCGCGCCTGCGGCTTCCAGGATCCGCGCCTCGGCGGTGTGGCCGATGCGGGACTTCCCCATCACCGGGATCGAGACCTCGTCGATGATCTCATCGAGCGAGGCGGGGTCGGCCATCCGGGCGACACCGCCGCGCTTGCGGATGTCGGCGGGCACGGCTTCCAGGTTCATCACAGCCACCGCGCCGACGTCCTCCGCGATGCGGGCCTGCTCGGCGTTGACGACATCCATGATCACGCCGCCTTTCTGCATCTTCGCGAAGCCACGCTTGACCAGCTCGGTCCCACGCTGCAACTCCTCAAGTTCCGTGTTGTCGTTCATATACTACTGGAAGGTCTGCACTTACTTAACCAATCGGTTGTGGGCGCGCCTGGACGCGCCCGCCCGCGCCCGGCCGACTCCAGCCGACCCTCCGTCCAGCCGACCCCCTGCCGGTCCCGCGGATGACCGGTAGGGTTTTGGCCGCGCTGGCCCGGGCAGAGATATGGCAACGGCTGGCGTCGGCGCCCGCGTCGAGGAGCTGGTCGCCCGCTACGTCGGGGGTTACACCCCTCCCAGCGAGAGGCTATCCCGCTACGTCGCCCCGCTCCCGGAGTGGCTGGAGAACGTCGGCCTCCGGCTCGCCTGGCCGATTGTCCTGGTGAATCTGGCGGGGACGGTCTTTGGGTTCTGGTACTACCGCTTCCAGCTCGCCGACACCGCGCTCGTCGCCTGGCCGGTGGTCCCCGACAGCCCGATGGCGACGCTGTTCATCGCGCTCTCGCTTGCGGCCTGGCGACTCGACCTCCGTGCCGGGCCGCTCCACGTGCTTGCCTTCTTTGGGTGTATCAAACTCGGCGCCTGGACGCCCTACGTCCAACTCGTGTTGAACGGCCCCGGCGGGATCGCCGCCTGGCTGTACTGGTTTCTGGTCCTGAGCCACGCTGCGATGGTCGTCCAGGCCTTTCTGGTCCACCGGTACGCCCGGTTTACCGTCGGGTCGGTGGCCGTCGCCGCCCTCTGGTACGGCTTCAACGACGTGGTCGACTACTTCTGGCCGGTCGTCGGTGACTTTCACCACACGGTTCTGCGCGCGGAGGTGACGCCGCTCGGCGTCGACCACGGCCTCGTCGCCCACGACTACGCGGCGGCCTGTGCGGTCGTGCTCACCTTCTGCTGTATCTTTCTCGCGCTGGCGACCAGAGTCGAGAAGCTCCGGGCTGGCTAACCCCCCACGCGTCCGGGGGCTGTCGCGCCTGCCGGCGCAGCCCGTGTCGGCGCCGGTTCTGTGGTGGCACCCGGCTCAGAGGTCGAGGTCGGTGTCGGAGCCGTTCCGGGAGTGTGAGCGCACCCACAGCTGGCCGATCCGCGAGAGACGGGTCCGGTAGGACTTGCCCTGGGACTCCTGTTCGATGTACCCCTTGCCGCCCGGGCCGAGCCGGTCGACGTTGTAGATGACCTTCGAGCGAAAGGAGTCGGTGTACTCCTCGCCGAGTTCGCGGGCCAACCGCTGTGCGAGTTCGGAGACCGACTCGAACTCGCCGTGCTCGCCGAGGGTAAAGAGGATCACCTCCTCGAAGGGCTTTACATTCGAAAAGGAGGCGACGGGGAGCTCGACGACGTGGCTGCCGTCGATCTCCTTTGCCCCGATGGTGGTCCCGCGCTCGTCGAACTCGCTGAGCAGCGAGCGGGCGCTCTCGAACCGCTCTTGCACCCGGGCCGCGGCCGGCCCCTCCGCCTCCGCCTGTAGGTCCGCGAGCAGGTCACGCTGGGCGCGCAGTTCCTTTGCCAACTCGGTCTCGAGGTACTTCTCGGGGACCGTGTAGTAGGTGTGGATCCGGTCGCGGTCGCCCTCGCGCTCGACCATGATCGAGTGGGCGGCCGTCGCGAAGGCAAAGGAGACGGTGCGAGGCATCGCGGAGACGTTGACCCAGACCTCGTTGCCCCGGTCGAGCTCCTCGTTGATGAGTTCGAAGGCCTGCTCGAAGGCGGTGTCGTAGTCGTAGACGTCCTCGATGGCGACCCGTTCGGTGTTCGCGCCGAGCAGGTTCCGGTAGTCCTGCTCGAGCTTCTCGGCGAGGTTGCGGGAGTACTCGACGTTTGCCTCGCTGCCAACCGACCCCTCGAGCAGGATGACCCGGTCGACGTCCATCTGCTCGCGCACCAACGGCGCGATCAGCCGGTCGTAGTCGAACCCGACCGGCACCATGTGGGTCTGCATATGTGGTACGGTGGGCGGGTGTTTATAAAAAACACCAGCTTCTCGACCGTTGTTATCCACATTGCCGATGTTCTCGCCACGCCCCGATGCAGTCTCGGGGGGGGCTCAGTGGGTGCAGTACGCTCAACGCGCGAATCCCAGACACCGAGACAAACACTCACAGCACAGAAAGATACGTCACGCTCACGTGCGAGTGCTCCTCACTCCAAAGAGGGTTGTACCGTTCCCACAGGGTTGCCTCTCGTTTTG
>JAQCNN010000180.1 GCA_028275005.1 Salinirussus sp. | reverse complement strand
CCCACACCCGCGTCTCGGGGGCCAGCGAGCCGACGAGCGGGTCGGTGTCGTCGGTGACCTCGACGGTGACGTCCGCGTAGCCGCCGTACTCCCCGGGGCCGACGCGGCCGTCGAGCTCGTCGGCGATTAGCTGCATGCCCAGACAGACCCCCAGGACGGGCACGTCGAGTTCCAGGTAAGCCGGACAGTTGCCGACCCGCCCGATATCGGGCCCGCCCGAGAGCACGAGCCCGTCGGCGTCGACGGCCTCCGGTGGGGTCTCGTTGTCGAGGAGTTCGACGTCGACCCCCATATCCCGCAGCGCCCGCTGTTCTAGGTGGGTGAACTGGCCGTGGTTGTCCACCACGTCGATCCGAGTCATTGGCCACTGTAGTCCGACGCGCTGTTTATATCCACGGAAACGGCCGGGACGTTGCGACGACGGGTGCCGCGTCGACGGGTCCCTCGGGCGTGACGATGCGGAAGTCCGGGCCTGCACGCAAAGGTCGCGGCCGTTGCCTGCCCCCGGCCGACGGGACCGCCCCCGCCGCGTGCTGGCCGGGGCCCGGGTCTCGGTCACCCACGCCCGGCACGGAAACGGCTATCCGCCGTCCGACCGACGGCCGAGCATGATTAGACCTTACCGCGAGCGCGACCGGGAGCCGCTGTGGACGCTCAAACGAGGCTTCGAGCAGGCACTCGGGAGCGGGACCGGCGACGACAGAAAGCAGGCCCGTTACGAGGGCAAACTCGGCACGGGCTACCGGGACGGCTACCTCGACTGGGTCGACCGCTGTGTCAGCGAGGAGCAACGGGCGGTCCAGGTCACAGCGCCCGACGACGCGGACGCGTCGCTGGCGGGGTACGTCTTCGTCCTCCCCGAGTCACTGACCTACATCTGGGACGCCGCCGTCGTCAACGAGGTGTTCGTCCGGGAGCCACACCGTGGGACGGGTGTGGCCGACGACCTACTCGAAGCCGCGCTGACGGTCGCCCGTGCCCAGGACCCGCCGCTTGACCGGGTGGTGCTCGACGTCGACCCGGACAACGAGCGTGCCCGGGCGTTCTACGACCGCTGGGGGTTCGAACCTTGGGGGGAGCTGGTCGCGCGGGAGCTGTGAGCGCGCCGGCGCGATACCGGGGTCAGTACGGCGCGACCTGGCCGTCCTTCCGGGGCTCGGTCGCCCCCGAGAGGGTGCCCTCGTCGTAGCGGGCCAACTGCGCGCCGCCGAACTGTCCCGGGGGTTCGACCCGCACCTCGTGACCCTTCCGGGCGAGTTTGGGCGCGACCCCGCGTGGAAAGCGGTCCTCGATTGCCAGCGCGCCGTCCTCGCGGTAGCGCCACCGTGGCGCATCGAGCGCGGCCTGGACGGGCATGCCGTAGTCGACGACGTTGGCGAGGGTCTGGAGGTGGCCCTGTGGCTGCATGTACCCGCCCATGACGCCAAAGGCGGCCCAGTCCGCGCGGTCGGCCTCGGCGCCGAAGTGCGCAAGTCCCGGAACGAGCGTGTGGAACGGGCGCTTGCCGGGCTCCAGCCGGTTCGGGTCCTCCCGGGAGAGCGAGAAGGATGCCCCGCGGTTCTGGAGCGCGATGCCGGTATCGCCGGCAACGAGGCCGCTGCCAAAGCCCATGTACCGGGAGTTGATGTAGGAGACGACGTTGCCCTCGGCGTCGGCCACGGTGAGCAGGACGGTGTCGGCGTCCTCGCCGACCGGGCCGGGCGTGCCGATATCGACGTCGGTCAGGGCCTCCTCGCCGACGAGTTGGGCGCGCTCGCGGGCGTACGATTTCTCGTGCAGTGCCATCACGTCCTCGTACCCGGGGTCGGTGATGTAGTGGTGGCCGTCGGTGAAGGCGAGCTTTAGTGCCTCGGCGAAGGCGTGGACCCG
>JAQCNN010000157.1 GCA_028275005.1 Salinirussus sp. | reverse complement strand
TGGGTCGCGCCGTAGAGGGCAACGTTGCCGATGAGGATGTTCTCGCCGGCCTCGTAGCCGGCGGTCTCGGGCGTCCGGACGACGACCTTTCCGCCGGAGAGGCCCTTGCCGACGTAGTCGTTTGCCGTCCCGACCAGGTCCATCGTCACGCCGTCCTGGAGGAAGGCCCCGAAGCTCTGCCCGGCCGACCCGTCGAAACGCACCGTAATGGAGTCCTCCGGGAGCCCCTCTGTCCCGTGTGCCTTCGAGATCCGGTTCGAGAGCGTCGCGCCGACCGCGCGGTCGACGTTGGAGATGTCGGTGTCGATGGCCACCGGCTCGCCGCGCTCGATGGCCGGCTCGGCGGCCTCGATCAGCTCCCAGTCGAGTGACTCGTCGACGTCGTGTGTCTGGGGCTGGGTCTTGTACCGGTCGACGTCGTAGTCGGTCGCGGGGTCGGCAAGCACCGCCGAGAGGTCGAGTTTCCTCGCCTTCTCCTGGGTGACGTCGGTGCGCTGGCGGAGCGCGTCGACCCGCCCGACCATCTCGTCGACCGTCTCGAAGCCCAGGTCGGCCATGATCTCCCGTAGCTCCTGGGCGACGAACGTCATGTAGTTGATGACGTGCTGGGGCTCGCCGGGGAACCGCTCGCGGAGCTGTTCGTCCTGGGTCGCAATACCGACCGGACAGGTGTTCTCGTGACACTGCCGGGCCATGACACAGCCGGAGGTGACCATCGAGGCGGTCCCAAAGGCAAAGCCCTCCGCGCCCAGCAGGGCCGCCACGGCGGCGTCCCGGCCGGTCTTCATCCCGCCGTCGGTCGTCACCTTGATCCGGTCACGCAGCCCCGTCGCGACGAGCATCTGGTTCGCCTCGGCCAGCCCGAGCTCCCAGGGGAGGCCGGCGTTTTTGATCGAGGTCTTCGGGGAGGCACCGGTCCCGCCGGAGTGCCCCGAGATGTGGACCTTGTCCGCGTTTGCCTTCGCGACGCCCGCGGCGATGGTGCCGATCCCGTCCTCGGAGACCAGCTTGACGTTGACGTCGGCCTCCGGGTTGCTCGCCTTCAGGTCGTGGATCAGCTGTTTGAGGTCCTCGATGGAGTAGATGTCGTGCAGCGGGGGCGGCGAGATGAGCCCGACACCGGGGGTCGCGTAGCGGACGTGGGCGATCATCTCGTTTACCTTCTTGCCGGGGAGGTGGCCGCCCTCGCCGGGCTTGGAGCCCTGGGCCATCTTGATCTGGAGCTCCTCGGCCTCCGAGAGGTAGGTGGAGGTGACACCGAAGCGGCCGGAGGCGACCTGCTTCGTCTTGCAGCCCTTCTCGGTACTGAACCGCTCGGGTGGCTCCCCGCCTTCGCCCGTGTTCGCGGAGGCACCCAGCCGGTTCATCGCGATGGCGTTGTTCTCGTGCATCTCCGGGGACAGCGAGCCAAGCGACATGGCCGCCGTCTCGAAGCGCTTGACGACCTCGCTGACCGGTTCGACCTCCTCGACCGGGACCGACTCGCGGCCCTCGGTGTCGAACTCCAGGAGCCCACGGAGGGTCTGAAGGGTCTCGTTCTGGTCGTTGATCTGTTCGGCGAACTCCTTGTACCGCTCGTAGTCGCCGGTCCGGACAGCCTGCTGGACCGTTCCGACGGTGTCGGGGTTCCACTGGTGGTGGATGCCGCCGGTGCGGTTCTCGTACTCCCCGACCCGCTCCATCTCGGCGTCGTCGTCCCACGCGTGGCCGTGGCGGGCGGTCAGGTCGGACTCGATCTCCTCGATACCGATCCCCTCGGTGCGGTTCTCGGTGCCGGGGAAGTACTCCTCGATGAGCGAGGAGGAGAGTCCAACGGCCTCGAAGATCTGTGCGCCCTGGTAGCTCTCGACCGTCGAGATCCCCATCTTTGCCATCGTCTTCAGCAGGCCGTCCTCGACGGCGTTGACGTAGGCGTCGATGGCCGTCCGCAGGTTGGCGCCGTCCGGGCCGGCGACCAGGTCCTCGATGGTCTGGTAGGCCAGGTACGGGTTGACCGCGCCCGCGCCATAGCCGATGAGCGTTGCGAAGTGGTGCACCGCCCGCGGGTCACCGGATTCGACGACGAGGCCGACCTGGTTGCGCAGTCCGCTGCGCACGAGATGGTGGTGGACGCCGCCGGTCGCGAGCAGGCTCGGGACCGGGACCCGGTCCGCACCCGTGTTCCGGTCCGAGAGCACGAGTATGTCGTGTTCGGCCGCGACGTCGTCGGCCTCGGCCCGAACCGCCTCGATCGCCCCTTCGAGGTCCGTCTCCTCCGGGTCGTAGGTGATGTCGACGACCCCCGTCGACACCCCATTCTCGTCGATCGTCTTGATGTCGGCAAGCTCCCGGTCGGTCAGAATCGGGGAGTCGAGCACGAGCTGGCGGGCGTGCTCGGGGCTCTCGCCGAGCAGGTTTCGCTGGTTGCCCAGCCGGGTCTCCAGACTCGTGACGAGCTCCTCTCGAATGTAGTCAAGCGGCGGGTTCGACACCTGTGCGAACAGCTGCTTGAAGTACGTAAAGAGCGGGCGGTTGAACTGCGAGAGCACCGACAGCGGGGTGTCGTCACCCATCGACCCGATCGGGTCTTTGCCCTTCTCGGCCATCGGCTCGATGAGGTGGTCGACCTCGTCGTAGGTGTATCCGTAGGTGGCCTGGTGGGCACGCAGCGCGTCAACCTCGTCCTGTGGGTGGTTGTCCTCGCCGGTGGAGATGTCCTCCGGGCGGATCTGTTCGGCCTCGACCCACTCGCCGTACCTCTCGTCGGTGAGGTCCTCGAAGACCTCCTCGTCGGAGACGACCCGGCCCTTCTCGGGGTCCGCGAGGAAACACTGCCCGGGCTGGAGCCGGCCTCGCTCCTCGATCTCGCTCTCGTCGTAGCTCAGCGCCCCCGCCTCCGAGGACATCACCAGTGTGTTGTCCTCGAGGACGTCGTACCGGCAGGGGCGGAGCCCGTTCCGGTCGAGTACCGCGCCGATCCGCTCGCCGTCGGTGGCTGCGACCAGCGCCGGCCCGTCCCAGGGCTCGACCAGCGAGGCGTGGTAGTCGTAGAAGTCCCGTCGGTCGCCCCCGACGTCGTTTGCCTCGCCGCGCCAGGCCTCGGGGATGAGCATCCGGAGGGCGTGTGGCAGGTCACGGCCGCCCATCATCAGCAACTCGAGGGCGTTGTCGACGCTTGCGGTGTCGGACTGCTCGGGGTCGTCGATGATCGGTCTGGTCTTTTCGATGTCCTCGCCGAAGTCGGGGTGGGCGATGTCCGTCTCCCGGGCCCGCATCCAGTTGATGTTGCCCTGAATGGTGTTGAACTCGCCGTTGTGGACGACGTTACGGTAGGGGTGGGCGAGGTGCCACGCACCCAGCGTGTTCGTCGAGAACCGGGCGTGGACCATCGCGAAGGTCGAACGCATCCGCTCGTCCTCCAGTTCGGGGTAGTACTCCGGCACCTGCCCGGAGGTGAGCAGTCCCTTGTAGACGACGGTCTTGCGGTCCAGCGAGACGATATAGAAGCGACCGTGCCCTGGGGGCTCACGCTCCTCGACGGTGTTCTCGACGGCCCGGCGGCCGACGTAGAGCTGTCGGTCGAAGGCGTCGCCGGTCTCGCCGTCGGCGGAGGTGACAAAGGCCTGCTGGACGTCGGGCTCGGAGTCGAGTGCCGTCTGTCCCAGGCTCGTGTTGTCGGTCGGGACCGACCGCCAGGTGAGCACGTCGAGACCCTCGGCGGTCAGCTGTTCCTCGACCGTGTCCTTCAGCCCGGCGCGTGCATCGTCGTCCTGTGGCAGGAAAAACGAGCCGACGGCGTACTTCCCGGGCGCGGGGAGGTCGACGTCGACCTCGTCGGCGAAAAAGTCGTGTGGGGTCTGTAACAGGATGCCGGCACCGTCACCGGTGTTCTCCTCGGCGCCGGTCGTTCCGCGGTGTTCCATACATCGTACCAGTTCGAGACCGTCCTCGACGACCCCGTGGCTGTTGCCCCCATCGAGGTCCATTACGACCCCGACGCCGCAGTTCGAGCGCGCGTCGGTCGGGTCCGCGAGCCCGGCGGCGCCCGCGGAACCGGTGGGTGTGTCGCTGTCTTTCATGTGATCATTAGCAGGGGACGCAGGTTTATCAGGCTACCCCTGAAGGCTGTCGATTGAACTATTGTGTCTTATACCACCATTGTTGAATATAAGGTGCATAATACTGGGTGCGGACCGGCCGAGGACAGCCCCGGAGCCGCCGGCGCTGGGGCGCCGGGGCGACCGGACGTCAGTAGCTCTTTGCAAAGTAGGCGGTCTCTTCTGCGTCGTTCCCACAGACCGCACACTCCTCGTGGACCGGCTCGGCGTCCCGGTCCTCGGGCACCATCACGATCTCGGCGGCGATTGCCTCCTTGACCGGCTCCTCACACGCCGCCTCGCCACACCAGCCGGCCTTCACGTAGCCACCGTGTTTGCCGATGGTCCCGAGGATCTCCTCGCGGCTCCCGGCCTCGCGGATCTCCCCTTCGAGGGTCTCCTCGGCGTCGGCGTACAGCTTCGCGAAGACCGTATCGAGGTGGTCCTCAGTTGTCGGTGCGACCCCGTCTCGGTCGACCGTCGCCCGCTCCCCGTCGGGCCGGTGAACCAGCGTCACCTCCCTGTCCTCGACCTCGTCGGGACCGACCTCCACGCGCAGCGGGACACCCTTTAGCTCCCACTCGTTGTACTTGAAGCCGGGGTTGCGGTTCTCGCGGTCGTCGAGGTCGACCCGTAGCCCGGCGTCGGTGAGTGTGCTCTCGACGGCCTCGGCGTACTCGATGATCTTGGCCCTGTTCTCCTCCTGCCAGATGGGGACGATGACCACCTGCGTGGGCGCGAGTGTCGGCGGGAGCACCAGCCCCTGGTCGTCGGAGTGGGTCATGATCAACGCACCCATCGCCCGCCAGGACAGCCCCCACGAGGTTGTGTGGGCGGTCCGCTCCTCCTCGTCGATGTCGGCGTAGGTGAGGTCGAACGCCTCCGCGAAGGAGGTCCCGAGGTAGTGGGATGTCGCCCCCTGCACGGTCTTGCCGTCGGGCATCAGCGCCTCGACGGTCGTGGTCGTGTGTGCGCCCGGGAACTTGTCGTGTTCGGGCTTGCGCCCGCGGAGGACGGGGAGCGCCAGCACGTCCTCGTAGACACGCTCGTACTGGTCCAGCCGGGTCATCGCCTCCGCCCAGGCCTCCTCCTGGGTCGCGTGGGCGGTGTGCCCCTCCTGCCAGAGGAACTCCTTCGTCCGGAAGAACGGCTTTGTCTCGGTGGCCTCCCACCGCACCACCGAACACCACTGGTTCAGCCGGAGGGGCAGGTCACGGTGTGAGCGGACCCACTGGGCCATGAACGGGGCGATGATCGACTCGCTGGTCGGCCGGACAGCCAGTCGCTCCTCGAGTTCGTCGTACCCGCCGTGTGTCACCCACGCCACCTCCGGGTCGAACCCCTCGACGACGTCTTTCTCCCGCTCAAGGTAGCTCTCCGGGATGAACAGCGGAAAGTAGGCGTTCTGCACGCCGGTATCCTTGAACCAGCCGTCGAGGTAGTCCTGGATCCGCTCCCAGATGGCGTACCCCCGTGGACGGGTGACGATAAACCCGCCCATCGGCGCGTAGTCGGCGAGACCGGCCTTCTGGACGACCTCCGCGTACCACTCGCCGGTCGCGTACTCCTTCGACTCCGTGATCCCCAGGTCCTGACCGTCGGTCATTGAGTGCGTCTGCGTGACCGACCAATAAACAGGCTACGCTTCACCGGGCGGTCGCCATCCACCCGTCCCCGTCGACCGGAAACAGAGTTATGATTCTGGCGCCCAGCGCCCACCTGTGGACCGACCGAGGATCACGACCCGCCCCTGGCAGACGACGGCGACCGGACACGTCACCGAACTCCTGTACGACGACGGCGAGACCGACGACACCCTGGTCTGTGCGCTCCACGGAGGCGCCGTCGAGCCGGGCACCGCCGAGGCGGCACTCGAACTCGCAACACGGCTGCCCGACGCGACCTGCTGGGCGAGGCTCGGCTACGACGACAACGGCGCCTTCGCGGCGTGGCACCCCCCGTCGAAGGAGGTCCGACCGGCGGACCACCCGCTGCTCGCCCAGGTCGCGGGCCGGGGGTTCGACACCGTACTCAGCCTGCACGGTCGCGCCGAGGAGGAGGCTGTCGTCGGCGGCGCAGCCGACGCCGGCACCAAACAGTCGGTTCAACGACGGCTCGACGACGCCCTCCCGGTCCCGGTCCGGACGGCCGCCGACGGCCCCTACGGCGGGGTCCACCCGGAGAATCCGGTGAACTGGCTCGCGGCCGACGACGGCGGTATCCAGCTCGAACTCGCCCCCTCGACCCGCGACGAGCACGCGGCAACCGTCAGGGAGGCCCTCGTGGAACTGGTCACCGACGGGACGGTCTGAGCCGCCGGCTCACCCGATCACCGAGTCCGCCGTCGCGGCCCCGACGACGCTGAAGATAGCCCCGATAGAGACCGCCCTGGCGGTCGCCTCGACGCCGGCCCCGAACGTCGCCGGCGCGTTGAACACGAGTGCAAGCGTCGCCACCGAGAGGTAGGAGACGGTCATCAGCGAGAGAAACCGGACCGGCAGGCCGGCCACCGACCCTTCCCTGTCGGGGCTGCGCTCCTCGTCGGCGCCGTAGAGTGTCCCGTAGCCGATCAGCACCACCATCGCCACCGTCACCCCCCACTGGAGTGTGCTCATCCCCGCGGCGAGGGCCCAGACCTCCTCGGTCACGACGAACGGTGCCGAGAGGATGAACCCGCCGACAACCTGCTGGGCCAGGTCGTCGATACCGAACGTCCGCCCCCCCGGGAGCCTGTCGAGGAGGTCGATCGTCTGGGTGATGACGCGCCGTTCGCCGGGTTTCTCGGCTGTCTCCTCCAGCTCCTCGAGTTCGTCGAGCAGCTCCTCGACCTCCTCGCTGTCGGGGCCCTCGGGGGGGCGGCCACTCATCCTGTGCCCGGGTACTCCCCGACGCTCTCGTGGTCCCACACGAGGTCCATATACCGCTTCAGCCCGGCGACAAAGGAGCCGTTCCCCGTGATTGCGGCCTGGCGCATGTGGTTTGGGACACTGGGCTCCTCGACGAGGAAGATGGCCTCGCCGGAGTCGTATGCCATGCTCGGGTCGGTCAGTGTCCCCCGCCAGGGCAGTTGCCCGGTCGAGAACCGTAGCGCGACACCGGGGTAGGACTCCCGCAGACGCCCGACAGTGTTGGCCTGTATCTCCCGGTTTTCGGCCGAGAGCAGGTCGGGGTGGTTCAGTAGTGCGCGCACCTCGACCCGGTCGAGTGCCCCGGACAGGACGGGCTCGACCGCCTCCAGATACTCGAAACTCTTCGTGATAACGTCGACCCGCTCGTCCGCCTCGCGGTAGAGCCGCCGGGTCTCGGTCTCGCTCGGCTCGCCGACATCGACAACGTGAAACAGCTCCTCGGCGGGCCGGACGTCCTCGCTCGCCCGCTCGTAGCGGGGCCGGAACTCGGCGAGGAACCGCTCGCGCATCCCGTCGAGGTCCTGTCGGTACTGTTCGAACTCCTGGCGGCGGTTCTCGACGGCCCGGTCGAGCACCTCCGCCGGCGACTTTGGCTGGTACTCCTTTGGCCGGCCGGGGATCACCTCGATGTACCCCCGGTCGGCCAGCGAGTCGAGTACGCCGTAGACCCGTGCCTTCGGGATCCCCGTTGCCTCGGCCAGGTTCGGTGCGGTCGTCCGGCCGAGTGTCAGAAGCTCCGCGAGGGCCGTCTGCTCGTACTCGGTCAGCCCGAGTCGCTCCAACATGTCCGTCGGCACGTCCGTCATATCACCCTGCTACGCCGGCAGCCGTCTAAAAGCCCCGCCGTCCGGTAGCCGTTCGGCGTGGGCCCCGGTCACTCCCCCCACCACTTCACGACGCCGTAGAGATAGCCGAGCCCGACAGCCGCAGTGAGGACCCAGAGCATCACGAACTGGAGGCCCCGCTCGACGGACGGCGCAGCAACGAGCCTGCAAAGTCGGTCGGGGCCCGACTCGAGCAGCAGTGTCCCGAGAAAGTCAGACTCCGCGTCGGTCGACCCGGACTCGGGGACCAACACCTCCATCCCGCGCTTCGAGTAGCCCTGCCAGAACGCCCGGTCGAGCAGCCACGCCGGCTCGGTGCGGTAGTCGAACACCTTGTGGGCCACCTTCGCGTCGGGGGTGTAGTAGACGCCGTGGCCGTACTCGGCCTCCATCCGGGCACAGAGCTCTGTCTCCCCGCCCTGGAGGTTGGCGTCGCCCTGTCGGCCGCCGATCTCGGTGTCGAACCCCCCGAGCTCCAGAAAGGCGTCCCGCCGGAAGGAGATGTTCGATCCGAAAGTGTTGCGCACCTCACCCGGCCCCTCCGCGAAGCCACGGTGGGTGACGCCGACCAGCCAGTAGAACTCGGCCGGTAGCGTACCCGGCTTGCCAGCCACCCAGGCCGGGGTCATCTTCCCGCCGACGGCCGGAACGTCCCGCCGCTCGTAGACGGCGGCGAGTTCGGCCACCCACCCCTCGTCGGCGACCGCGTCGTCGTCGAGGAAGGCAACGACGTCCCCGGTCGCGGCCTCGGCGCCGGTGTTGCGGCTCTCTAGCAGGCCGACATTCTCCTCGTTACAGTGGACGAGGACCCCGGAGCGGTCGCCATAGTCCTCGCGCAGACGCACGCACACACGGTCGTTGCCATCCGCGACGAGGACCAACTCCACGTCGTCGTGGGTCTGGCCGAGGACGCTCTCGGCCGCCTCCCGGAGGTCGTCGTACCGGTCGAGGGTGTGCTCGCAGACGACCACGGAGACGCGCATACCACCGGCTGTGACACGGCCGGGCAAAGGCGTTTTCCATCCGTCTCCGGGTGTCTCCCGGCCCCGCCCGCTTACCGAGACAGAAGGCTTATGCGCGGGCTGAAACTCTAAGCGCCCAATGAGTAACTGGCGCGAGGAGTTCGAGGACGGCTCGGGGGTCGGGGCGGTCACGGCCTGGCTCGCGAGCTACTACCACTACGTCGCGCTCGCCGCCCTCGCCGGCTTCACACTCTGGAATCGCACCCGCTTTTGGGGTCGGTTCGTCGTCGATGGTCGGACGCTACTCGCGGGCAACGACCCCTTCTATCACCTCCGGAGCGTCCAGTACGTCGTCAACAACTACCCGAAGACGATGCCGTTCGACCCGTGGACGTACTTCTCGCTCGGAACCGCAAACTCCCAGTTCGGGACGCTGTACGACCAGTTGATGGCGACGGCCGCCCTCCTCGTGGGTCTCGGGAGCCCGAGTGACGAACTCGTCCGGACGGTCGTCCTGTTCGCCCCTGCCGTCTTCGGGGCGGCGGTGATGATCCCCGCGTACCTCATCGGCCGGCGGCTTGGCGGCCGGGCCGGCGGCGTCGTCAGCGCGGCTATCATCGCACTAGGTGCCGGCGGCGTCCTCCAGCAGGGGATGGCCGGCAGCGCCGACCACCAGGTCGCCGAGGCGCTGTTCCAGGCGCTTGCGGTGCTCGGCCTCGTCGTCGCGCTCGCGGTCGCCCGTCAGGAGAAGCCGGTCTGGGAGCTGGTCCAGGCCCGCGAGGTTGCCGCGCTGCGTCGCTCGCTGGGCTGGGGGGTGCTCGCCGGCGTTGCAGTCGCCGCCTATCTCTGGGTCTGGCCACCGGGTGTGCTCCTGGTTGGTGTGCTCGGGCTCTTCTTTCTGGTCCACCTCAGCGTCGAGTACGTCCGCGGGAGCAGCCCCGAACACGCCGCCTTCGTCGGTGCGGTGGCGCTGACGACCGCCGGTGTCCTCCAGCTTCCGATGGTCAACACACTCGAACTCAGCGCCACCAGCCGGTCACTGCTCCAGCCCGGCCTGGCCGTCGGGGTCGCCGTCGGCTGTGTGGTCGTCGCCTGGCTCGCCCGCAAGTGGGACGGGAGTGACCGGCCGGCCCGCTACTTCCCCCTCCTCACCTTCGGCATCGTGGCCGTGGTTGTCGTCCTCGCGACGGTCGTCCTGCCCGACACGGTCGGCTACTTCGTCACGCAGGTCGACCGGGTGCTCGGCTTCGTCACCGGACAGAGCGCCCAGGCGGCGACGGTCGTCGAGGCCCGGCCGGGGAGTCTCGACACCGTCTACCAGGGGTACAAGCTGGCGGCTGTGACGGCGCTTCTCGGCGCTTTGGTGTTGCTTGTCCGACAGGTACTCGGCGACGACCCCGGGGGTGAGGGGCTGCTGATTGTCCTCTGGTCAGCTGTCATGCTCTCGGCGACGCTCACCCAGGGCCGGTTCGCCTACTACATGGCCGTTCCCGTCGGGGTCCTCAACGCGGCGCTCGTCGGCTGGGCGGTCGGCTACATCGGGAGCATCGGGGCGGACGGACCGGTCGAGACGTACCAGGTGCTCTCCGTCGGGGTGGTGGTGCTGGTCGTCCTGGCCCCGATGCTCCTCATCTTCCCGACGGCGACGGCAGTCGCCCAGCAGAATCAGGCCCCCGGCGGCGTCACCGGCTGGCAGAGCAGCCTGGAGTGGATGGAGGAGAACACCCCGGCCGAGGGGCAGTACGCCAACCCCGACGGCGACCCCATGTCGTACTACGGGGAGTTCGGCCGGACCGACGACTACGACTACCGTGAGGGTGCCTACGGGGTGATGTCGTGGTGGGACTACGGCCACTGGATCACGGGTATCGGTGAGCGGATCCCCACCGCGAACCCCTTCCAGCAGGGCGCAACCGAGGCCGCCCGGTTCCTGCTCGCACAGGACGAGACCGAGGCCGCGGGCGTCCTGGCGGAGATCGACGAGGACGACGCCACGACGCGGTACGTGATGATAGACAGCCAGATGGTGGGCGGCAAGTATCAGGCGCCGCCCCAGTTCGCGCCAAACGTCACCCGGTCGGACTTCTTCACCCGGTCGACGACCAACCGTCAGGTCTACCGGCAGTACTTCCGGGCGTTCCAGCAGCAGGGCCTCTCCCAGTCCCGGGCCAACCAGCAGGCGAGGGGGATCGCCACCGTCCGACACCAGACCCAGGCCTACTACGAGTCGATGATGGTGCGGCTCTACGCCTACCACGGGAGTTCGATGGAGCCACAGCCGTACGTCGTGGACTGGCAGCAGGTTCAGACTGAGCAGGGCGGGGCCGCCCTCGTCGAACCCCAGGACGGGCCGATGTTCCGGGCCTTCGAGAACATGAGCGCGGCCCGTGAGTACGCCCGCCAGGACGGGACGGCAGCGGTCGGCGGCTTCGGGCCGTACCCGCCCGAGGAGCGCGTCGAGGCGCTCGACCACTACCGGCTGGTCCAGACGAGTTCCAGCCGCTCCGGGAAGTTCGCCCGTGACGTGCTCGGGGCGGGCTACACCTCGAATGCGGTGCTTCAGCAGCTGGGCAACCGGTCGCCCGCCGCCCGGCAGTATCTCCGTGACCTGACCACGACCGTCCGCTCGACCGACGGGTTCGCGAAGGTCTTCGAGCGGGTCCCCGGCGCGCAGGTCCAGGGGGACGGTGCCCCTGCGAACACGACGCTCACGATGCAGGTTCGGATGAACCCCGCAAACGGCCCTAACTTCACCTACAGCAAGCGGGTCGAGACCGACGACAGCGGGGCGTTCGACACGACAGTTCCCTACTCGACGACCGGCTACGAGAACTGGGGGCCGGAGCAGGGACGCACGAACGTGAGTACCCGGGCGACAGGCCCGTACACCGTCTCCTCGGGGCTCCGGACGAACGAGAGCGGGTCGGTCGTCAGCTACCAGGCGTCGGTCAACGTCACCGAGGCACAGGTCATCGGCGAGAACACCACCCCGGTCCGGGTGACACTCGACGAACAGCCGCTGAACATCGAGGGTCCCACGGGCGGGACTGACACCGGCACCGGCGGGGACGGGGGCGGGGGTAACACCACCAACTCGGCCCCGGCCGGCCCGGTCCAGACCGCACGAGCAGGATAACCGTGGCGGGCGAGCCCGCACACGACCCCGAACGGGGCGAGGACGCGCCCGGTGAGGGCGCTGACAGCGACCGGCCGGCCGGCGGGACGGAGCCGGAGCGGTCCCGGACCGTCGGTAGTGGCCCCGTCGGTGGGCTCGGGGCGGTCTACCTCAAGGGGGTGGCGATGGGTGCGGCGGACACCATCCCCGGCGTCTCCGGCGGCACCATCGCGCTCATCACCGGCATCTACGAGCGGTTCGTGCGGGCGCTCACCGGGCTCGACCCCCGTCTCCTCCGACACCTGCCCCGGCTACACCGCGCCGAGGGTCGACGCGACCTGCTGACCGACCTCCGGGGGATGGACTTCTTCTTCTTAGTGGCCCTCGGGCTGGGTGTCCTGACGGCGGTCGTCACGCTCTCACGGGTCGTTCACGCCGCCCTGGTGGGGTTTCGGGCCAGCACATTCGCCTTCTTCTTTGGCCTGATTGCGGCCTCGGCGCTCGTGCTCTACGACGCCGTCAGCATCGAGACACCGGGACAGGCCGGCGCGGCCCTGGCCGGCTTCGTCTTTGCCTTTCTCCTCGCGGGCGTCTCCGGTGCGAGTGCGGTCCCCCACAGCCTCCCGGTCGTCTTTGCCGCGGGGGCGGTCGGCATCACGGCGATGGTGTTGCCGGGGGTCTCCGGGGCCTTTATCCTCCTGTTGCTCGGCCAGTACACCTACCTGACGGGCGTGCTCTCCGAGTTCGTGGACGCGGTTCTGGCCACACTGACCGGCGGGAGCGGGGCGCTGGTGTCCCTTGGCACGGTCGTTGCGGTCTTCGTGGCCGGTGCGACCGTCGGCGTGCTGACCGTTGCACACGTCATCAGGCGGGCACTCGACGCCTACCGAGCCGCGACACTCGCCTTCCTGGTGAGCCTGATGGTCGGGTCACTGCGGCTGCCTGCCGTCGAGGTTGCCGGGAACGTCGGGGCGTGGACACCGGGCTCGGCGGCAGCCGTCGGCGGTGCGGGGCTGGTCGGTGCGGCCGTGGTCCTCGCGCTCGACCGCTACACCGAGGATTTGGACTACTGACGCGGCCACCGGTTACCGCCCTCACCACCGGTGTCGACGGGCTCAGCTTACCGGTCGGGGGCCCGGACACGACGGCGGCGTTCGTCGCACCGTCCGACACACCCCGTCACTCGGCGATGGGGTTGAAGCTGCCGTTGATGTCCCAGTCGTGGAGGCAGTGTGGCCTGCCGGTCAGGCGCTCGCCGTCGTCCTCGACGGCGACCCACGTCGCCGCCTCCTCGCTCCAGGTATCGCGCCGGTCACACCGAAGACACTCCCGCTCCAATGGGGGGACGACTTCGACCATACCTACCCGAATGCAGGCACCGCTATTCAATCTCTCGCCCGACCCCGGAACGGGGTGGTCGCATCCTTGATAGGCAGGGGTGGCCTACAGCGGGACATGAAACGCTCGCTCGCCGACCACGCCGCCCGTTTCGACGAGAAGGCACCGGAGTACGACAGCGAAAAAAGCGAGGAGTACAAGGCCGCCGTCTCGCTGGTCGTCGACCGCGCCACGCCCGGGCCCGACGACGTTGTCCTCGACCTGGGGACCGGCACGGGCGCCGTTGCGCTCGCACTCGCGGCCGATGCCGGGCGCGTCCTCGGCCGGGACATCAGCGAGGGGATGCTGGCGGAGGCACGGGAGAAGGCCGCGGACCGAGGGGTGGAGGGTGTCAGCTTCGGTGTGGGTCGGTTTCGGGAGCCACGGGTGGATGCAACGGACACGGCGGGTGGGGTCGACGTTGTCACGTCGAACTTTGCGATGCACCACCTGAGCGACGAGGAGAAGCGGGCGGCGGTCGATGTCATCGCGGGTTTGGCGCCCCGGCAGGTCGTCCTCGGGGACGTCATGTTCTTCGGGGCGCCGGACCCGGACGACCCCTTCTACGGCCCGGCGGTCGACGACCCCGCGACCGTCGGGACACTCGCTGACATCTTCACAGACGCCGGCTTTGCCCTGACCGCTGTCGAACGGGTCCACGACCAGGTGGGTGTGCTCGTCGGTGAGCGACCCGGCGGCGACCGGGCCGGCGAGGGAGCCAGCCCGTGACCCTCCCGAAACATCTCAGGCAGCGCTGGCGGTATCTCGCGGTCGGTGTCGAGGGCTGGCCAGCGGCGACCGTCGAGCGCGAGCCCTTCCAGCGGGCGCTGTGGTACGGTGCACAGAACCTCGTCGGCGATGCCGGGAGCGCGACGGTCGACCTGACAGTCCAGCAGTTCCGGTACACCGACGGCGCGGGGGAGGGGGTCGTGCGAACCCGTCGCGGCGCGGTCGAGCGGGCGCGGGCCGTGGTCGCGAGCGTCGACGAGGTGGCGGGACAGCCGGTCGGGTTGCGGGTCCGGGGCACCAGCGGGACCCTGCGTGGCTGTGAAGAAAAGTATATGAGCGGCGCGCCGAAACTCAAAGAACAGAGACACGTTACCTTCGAGGGTGCCGACCGGAGAGCCGCGGTCCGGGACGGCCGGGCGGCAGTCCGGGTCGACGGCGCGCCTGTCGGGGTGACGACGCTCGATATCTAAGTATGCAGGGACAAAACCAACAACAGGCGTACGACCGCGGGATCACGATCTTCTCGCCGGACGGGCGTCTCTACCAGGTCGAGTACGCCCGCGAGGCGGTCAAACGCGGGACGGCAAGCATCGGCGTCCGGACCAGCGACGGGGTCGTTCTCGTGGTCGACAAACGGATCCGCTCGCCGCTGATGGAACGGGACAGTGTCGAGAAGATCCACAAAGCCGACGACCACATCGGGGTTGCCAGCGCCGGCCACGTGGCCGACGCCCGACAGCTGATCGACTTTGCGCGCCGGCGCACGCAGGTCAATCAGCTCAGATACGGCGAGCCGGTCGGCGTCGAGACGCTCACAAAGGAGGTCACCGACTACATCCAGCAGTACACCCAGGTCGGCGGCGCCCGACCGTTCGGTGTGGCGCTGATCGTCGCCGGTGTCGCCGACGGTGAACCGAGGCTCTACGAGACCGACCCCTCGGGCACCCCCTACGAGTGGAAGGCGCTGGCGGTTGGCGCCGACCGTGACGACACCCGCGAGTATCTCGAGGAGAACTACAGCGACGAACTGGACCTCGAGGGCGGGGTCCAACTCGCTATGGAGGCACTGGCTTCGGTCAACGACGACGAACTCGCCCCCGAGGGGATCGGCGTTGCGACCATCGACGTCGAGTCCGAGGCGTTCTCGGAGCTGACCGACGAGGAGAAGCGGTCACACCTCTCCGAGTTTGGCCTGCTGGCGGCGGACGGCGACGAGGAGACCGAGGAGTAACGACCGGCATCGGCGCCGGATTACGACTCGTCCGTCGAGTCCCCGTCGCCACCGACCGCCTCGCTGGTGGTCGCGCTGTCGCTCGGTGGGATGACGGGAAGATTACTGCCGTAGACCCGTTCGACCAGCAACAGCCCGATGAGCCCGGCAATGATGAGCGTGTAGGAGAGGGCAACCAGTGTCGCATCCTGTGAGGAGGCGTACTCGCTGGTCCGGAAGATGATCACCTTCCGGACCATCGCGATCACACCGGTGTAGATGACGAGACGGACGATCCGGCGGGTGTCACTCTCCTGGGTGTAGGCGATGACGGTCTGATACACCTCGACGATGATGAGCAGGAGCAGCCCGGTGTCAATAAAGCCGATCACGACGAGTGGGTCGGTGATACCCCCCGACCTGATGGCCTGGAAGATCTGGAGGGCGAGGTCGCCGACACCGACCGCGAACAGGAACGCAAAGAGGGCCGCGGCGGCGAGTTCGACGACGTGAACGAAGGCGTCGGTGATCTTCGCTACGTCGGCAGCAGTTACGCTGCCGAAACTGTTCTCGCTGCGTGGTTGCGCCGGGTCGCTCCCCTCACTCATGGTTGTCACTTGAGTTGCTCACTGATACCGATGGTGCTGGGTGGACCGGGCACGGAGGACAAACACATATAAGCGCGCCGGAGGTAGCTGTGGCCATGATTTCACTCGAAGACGCCGTGACGGCGCGGCTAGAGTCCCACGGCGAACGGTTCGAGGTCCTCGTCGACCCGGACGCCGCGCTCGCGATCAAACGCGAGGAGTTCGAGGGTGACCTGGAAGATGTCATCGCCGCCGAGGACGTCTTCGAGGACGCCTCCGCCGGTGACCGTCCCCCGGAGAGTGCCCTCGAGGACGTCTTCGACACGACGGAGCCTCTGACAGTCATCCCCGAGGTGATCCGGGAGGGTGAGATCCAGATCACCGCCGACCAGCGCCGGGAGATGCAGGAACAGAAGCGCCGCCAGCTGATCAACCAGATCACCCGCAACGCGGTCAACCCCCAGATGGACGACGCCCCCCATCCGCCCGAGCGTATCGAGTCCGCCCTGGAGGAGACCGATTTCCGGGTCGACCCGATGGAGCCCGTCGGGAGCCAGGTCGACGACGCACTCGACGCGCTCCGGCCGGTCATCCCGATCCGGTTCGACACCGTCACCGTGGCCGTCCAACTCCCCCCGGACTACGCCGGCAGCGGCCAGGCAAAGGTCCGGGAGTTTGGCACCCTCGAACGCGAGGAGTGGCAGTCAAACGGCTCCTGGGTCGGCGTCCTGACCTTCCCCGCCGGGATGCAAAACGAGTTCTACGACCTGGCAAACGAGGTTTCCAGCGGCGAGGCCGAGACACAGATCATCAAAGACGAGGACGACCTCGAGACGCGGTAACGGCCGGGAAATCGGGCTGTCACTCGGAGCCTGGGGCACGCACAGCCCGCTCAGGCTCGCTTGAAGCCGAGAAAGAAGCCGGCGGCAAAGCTCGTTCCGATGCCGGCCGTGGAGACGAACGTCTCGACCAGCGACCGGGTTGCGGGCTCGATCTGCTGGCTGGCGCCCTCCGCCGAGCCAACCAGGCGGTCCCAGTTGATCTGCAACACACCGCGGGATTCGAGAAACTTCAGCACCACCAACTCGATCCCGACGAGGATCGCGAGGAGCTTTGCGACCTTCTTGGCCGCGAACCCGATGACGCCACCGATGAGGGCGCTTCCACCCATCTGCGCCCCGAGAGACCCAATATCGGTGTTTTCCAGTACCATATCGGAACTCTGACACCGTGCCGTTAAGTCTCTTGTGTCCGATTATCATCGGATATCACGACCGGCTGATGGGACAGTGCGTGTCGGGAAACCCCGGTGTCCTCGCGGGCAGCCGGCCGGACCGGAATTTAAATATCCGGGCGACTTACCCTCACCCAAGTGACGGAGCGAGACACGCAAACCGAGCGAGCGGTGGTCGCAAAGCGCGTCGACAGCGGAACCGCCGACACCGCGGAGATCCGTGACCTCGCTGCCGCCGCCGGCTACCGGGTCGTCGACGAGCTGACCCAGACCCGGACCGAGGACGCAGCCTACCACTTCGGGGAGGGGAAAGTCGAGGCCATCGCCCGGGCCGTCGTTGCGAGCGACGCGACGGTGCTCGTCGTCGACAACGAGCTTGGCCCCTACCAGACGTTCAACATGGGCAACAAGCTCCCCGAGGGGATCAAGGCTGTCGACCGCTTTCGGCTCATCCTCGAGATCTTCGGCCAGCGGGCCCAGACCCGCAAGGCCCAGCTCCAGGTCGAACTCGCCGAACTTCGCTACGAACTCCCGCGGGCAGAGGCAAAGGCAAGCCTCGCCAAGCGGGACGAACGCCCGGGGTTCATGGGGCTCGGGGAGTACGACGAGAGCCGTGAACGGGACATCAAGGCCCGTATCTCCCGGATCCGTGACGAACTCGGGAACATCGAACAGACCGACCAGCACCGGCGCGAGCAGCGCCGCGAATCCGGCTTCGACCTGGTGGCGCTGGCCGGCTACACCAACGCCGGCAAGTCGACGCTGTTGCGCCGGCTGGCCGCGGACCTTGACGTCGACGAGAACGAGCAGTTACACCCGGACCTGGACGCGACCGCCGCCTCCGAGAACCGGCTGTTCACAACCCTCGGGACGACTACCCGCCGGGCCGACATGGACCGTCGGGACGTGCTCGTGACGGACACGGTCGGGTTCATCTCCGACCTCCCCCACTGGCTTGTCGAGTCGTTCAAGTCGACACTCGATGCGGTCTACCGGGCGGACCTTGTCCTCCTGGTCGTCGATGTCACCGAACCCGTCGAGGAGATGCGCGAGAAACTCGTCACGAGCCACGACACCCTCTACGAGCGCAACGAGGCGCCCATCGTCACCGTCCTGAACAAGGTCGACCGGGTGGACGAGGCGACTGTCGAGCGAAAACGGGAGGCCCTGTCGGCGCTCGCCCCCAGCCCCGTGACCGTGAGCGCGAAAACCGGCGAGAATCTCGGTGCCCTCCGCGAGCGGGTCCACGCGGAGCTTCCGGCCCTCGAACGCGAGCGGCTCGTCCTCCCGATGAACGACGACACGATGAGCCTCGTCTCCTGGATCCACGACCACGCCAACGTCCGTGACGTGGACTACGGCGACCAGGTCGTCATCGAGTTCGAGGCCCGGCCGGCGGTTGTCGAGCAGTCCCGCGCGAAGGCCGGTGACCTCGTCGCCTCGGTCTGAGCCGAGATACAGCGTCTCCTCGCTTACTCCTGCCGCATCGCCGCCGGCACTGCCTCGACCATGTCACTCGCCAGCAGCCCGTTGCCGTGCTCCTCGGCCACGATGTCGCCGGCGCGACCGGTGACGTAGGCCCCGACAGCGGCGGCGTTTGCTGGCTCCTGTGTGGCGGCGAGTGCGCCCGTCACACCTGCGAGTACGTCGCCGGTCCCGCCGACGGTCATACCGGGGTTTCCGGTCCGGTTGACCCGCGTCCGCTCGCCGTCTGAGACGAGGTCGTAGCGCCCCTTCACCAGGAGGGTGTGGCCCAGCTCCGCGGCAAACCCCTCGACGAGGCCGCGACGCTCGCGCCAGTCGTCGCTGCGTGGGCCACCCATCCCGACGAGTTCCCCCTGGTGGGGCGTACAGACCAGCGTCGCCTCTGTCGTCAGGTCGGGGACCGTCCGGAGGGCGTCGGCGTCGACAACGGCAGTCCCGGAGTAGCCCTCTAGCAGTGCGCGGGCCGTCTCGAGACTGTCGCCGTCCTCGCCCAGCCCCGGGCCGACGACGATGGCGTCCTGTTCCTCGGCGAACTCGAGGACCTGGCCGACGTGGCCGGGCTCGAACTGTCGACCCTCGACGGGCCGGACGATCAGGTCCTCCCGGTAGCCCTGGACCTCGTGGGCGACGCTCGTCGGGCAGGCGACCCGAACCAGGTCGGCCCCGGCCCGGAGCGCGGCCTGTGCGGTCAGCGCCGGCGCTCCTGCGTAGGGCCCACCACCGACGACCAAGACCTCGCCGTGGTCACCCTTGTGGCTCGCGGGGTCCCGGCGCAGCCGGAGTAGGTCGCCCGGCCCGGTAAAGCTCTCCGCGGCGTCCGGGACCCCGATGTCCGCGACAGTCACCTCGGCTTCCAGGTCAGCCAGCCCGGGCTTTCGGGCGTGGAAGGTGACGACGTGGTCGGGGTCGACGGCGTTTGCCGCGAGGTCGCCCGTGTCGCCGTCCAGCCCCGAGGGAACGTCAGCCGAGAGGACAGGGCTGTCACTCTCGTTCATCACAGTAGCGGCCGTCGCCTCGGGTTCCCGGAGACCCCCGCTGACCCCGGTGCCGAGCATCGCGTCCACGAACAGGTCCGGCTCCCCGAGCGCGAGGCCTGTCGAGTCCCGAACCTCCCGTGCCGGGATCTCACTCGCCAGCAACGCCGCCCAGTTCTCCCGGGCGATCTCGGTGGTGATCGTCTCGGCCCGGCCGAGTAGCCGGACCTCGACATCGTACTCGCTCAGAAACCGTGCAGCAACGAGGCCGTCCCCACCGTTGTTGCCCCGACCACAGACGAGCGTCACCGACGCGCCGGGGTCACACATCCCCCTCACCCGGCTGGCGAGGGCGTTGCCGCTCGACTCCATCAGCTGTGCTCGGGGGATACCCAGCCCGGCCGCGTTCGCGTCGACGACCGCCATCTCGGAGCCGGTGATCATACCTCCCGTTCGGTGCGACGGCTCAAAACGGTATCGCGGCCCGACCGGCCCGTGTCACCGTCGCACCCGGAACCCCTCTTCGCCCTCCGGGTCCTCGTCGGTCACGTCGACGCCCTCGACCCGGGCGGCCTCGCTGCCCTCGTGACAGAACTCGACCATCGACTCGACGGCCGCCGGCTCCCCCTCGAAAACCGCCTCGACGCGGCCGTCCTCGAGGTTGCGGACCCAGCCGTCGACGCCGCGCTCGCGGGCCACATCCCTGGTCGTCGCGCGGAAGTAGACACCCTGGACTGTCCCGGAGACGTAGACGTGGGCGCGGCTCCGTGCCATATCTCTTATCTCTCGCGCCAGCGTCAAAAATCCCGGCAGGTCCGGGGCCACCAGCCCCGGAGTGTGGCCCTCGGTGGCATGCTGACCGCCCACTCAGCCCTCGGGTGGTTCGTCCTCGGCGTGTCGGAGATAGTGGAAGATGTAGGTCTGTGTGTAGCCGGCAAACTCCCCGCCCAGACGCTCACGGATCGCCCGGGAGGTGTCGACGTAGTTGCCGCGGTCACAGTCGGGGTAGTACTCCTCGATGGTCGTCCGGATCCAGGTGTCGAGGGGGACCGCCTGGCGGTAGTCGAGCGAAAACAGTAACACACAGTCGGCGACCTTCTCGCCGACGCCGACGAACTGCGTCAGATACTCGCGGGCTTCCTCGTAGGTCCGGCCCGCCGCGTCACCCGGGTCAGCCTCGCCGTTGGCGACCATCTCGGCCGTCCGCTTGACGTAGGGGGCCCGGTACCCGAGTTTCAGTTCGCGCAGTTCCGCCTCGCTGGCCGCCGCGAGTTGCTCGGGGGTCGGGTAGGCGTGGTAGGTTTCACCGTCGAAGCTGACGGGCGTCCCGAAGGCCTCCCGGAGAGACTGTTGCATCCTGTGGATCCGGGAGACGCGCATCTGGGCCGAACAGATAAAGGAGACAACGGAGGGAAACGGCGGGTCAGAGACGACCCGCATCCCCCAGTAGGTGTCGTAGGCCCGCTGGACGAAGCCGTCGTTGGGGGCAGTCTCACGGATGGTCGGGAGGTGGTCCCCGAGGCTGAGCCGTCGGCGCAACAGCGGGCCGGCGTCGACCGTCGACTCCCACTCCAGGCGGTCCTCGCGCTTTCGGGTGCGGACAACAGCGGGCGTCCCGTCGACGCGCGCGGTGGTGAGATACCAGCCGTCGTCACCGGTCGTGCCGGCCTCGAAGTCGGCGCCGTCCTCGCGCCACCAGAGGTAGGACTGCCCGCTCTCGAGGGTGGCCTGCAGGTCCAGCCCACCCGGCCGCGACCCCACGTCGATGGTCCCACGGTTCATAGGGCATCGTGGGTGGCACCGGTCTTTGGAGTTTCGAGTTAACCTTCCGCTAAGCCTGAACCTTCGGGCTAACCTTCATATTGGTTGCCCAGAATGCGTCTAGTATGGATTGTCGCGTTGTCGTCGAGGCCGCTGTACCGGTCTACGACGTGGAAACCACGGACGAGGCGGTCAGGATCGCCATCTCGAAGACCGGTGAGATGCTGAACCCGGACCTCAATTACGTTGAAATCGACATGGGCGAGCGAACCTGCCGGAACTGCGGGGAGTCACACGACCCCGCGTTTATCGCTGCCGACGAGAGTCTTGTGGCCCTGGAGCTAGAGATGACCGTCTTCAACGTCGAACGGGACGAACACGCCGCCCGCATCGCTCGCAAGGAGATCGGCCAGCGGCTGGAGAACATCCCCCTCGAGGTGGTGGAGATCGAGGAACTCGAGGACGAGGGCGAAGATGCGGAGGAGGACGAGGCCGAGACCGAGGACGCGACAGCCGAGGCGGGTGGTCAGGACCACCGCGACGAGTCGGGCGGGGGCGGCGGTCGGGACAGCGGGGCCGGGGACGAGGAGGTCCTCCCGGAGTTTGAGGAACTCATCGACGAGTAGTCGTGACTACGCAGGGGCAGCGCCCGCAGAACGGTATCCGTTGCTCAGTCGGCTGCCGGGGAGACCGGCTCGGCCTCCTCGATTTCCATCTCGGAGGTGATCCCCTTTGCCAGCGCAAACACAGCCGCCTTGTGGTCGGTCTTTGACCGGTGGATCGATGTCGGCTGGACTCCGAGTGTAACGTACTTGTCGTGTTCGACAGCGTCGCCGGTCTCCTGCTCGTAGTGATTTT
>JAQCNN010000143.1 GCA_028275005.1 Salinirussus sp. | reverse complement strand
GCCGCACAGACCGCGTGCTCGAAGGGGTGGGCGTACAGCTCCCGGGCCGCCCCCGCGGCGTCGGTCGCCGCGAGGTCGAACGGCTCCGGACTCGCCCGCTCGTAGGTCGCCACCAGCGTCGGCTCGGTGACGGCCTCGACGAGCAGGGCGTCCCGTCGGACCGTCCCCACGAGCGCGCCGGGGGTCTCGCCCTCGACTGCGGGGTCGTCGGTCAGTCCGACGACCCCCGCGATCCGGGGGGTGTCGTAGTCGTCCTTCTCGAAGTCGAGCGCCCCGAGCGGGCCCGCAAGCGCGTCGCGTGCGGGCGTCCCGAGGGCGAGTTTCTCGGCGACCGGGTCGACGTGGGAGCCGTTGCCGACCACGACCCCACGGTCGGTCCGGCGTAGGCAGTTGTAGGAGATGTAGGGGTTGTCACTCGGCGGCGCGTCCGGCGTCGGCTCGACGGTCACGGCGCCGTCGCGCTCGACGGCCTGACGGTCCGGGAACGACCGCGAGGAGACGCGGTAGGCGCCGACCTCCGGTGCGACCACGAGGAAGCGTCCGACGTACATACGTCACGGTCGCGTCCCCGCATCAAAGTGGTGGCGATCGGAACGCGCAACGCTTACATGGACCTCTCCACAACAGTTGGTTGCAGTCCATTAGGGTAGTGGCCAATCCTGCGAGCTTCTGGGGCTCGCGACCCTGGTTCGAATCCAGGATGGACTATCACCGCCGTCGTTCGAACCCTCCAGCCGCGATATCTGAGACGTGCGAGACGCAGCCACAGCACCGGTGAAACGCCCGACCTACCCCCTCGGAGCGGTCCACCAACCCCCTCTCTCCGGCCAGGATCTATCCCGTGACCTCACCTCGTATCACACTCCGGTTACTCGCCAATCAGACGGCTCGACGGTCGTTTCGACCGGGCCAACCCGTTCTCTGGGGCCGTCGCCGGAACGGGCTTTGCCCCCGTCTGCTGTGCTCGTGACCGCCGCGACACCGCTCAGACTGGCAACACCGGATGCCCACAGTGCGGTCCGGTAGTCCATATCCCGCTCGACACCGTTTTAGAGCCGGTCACACACCGCAGAAAAGCTCATACTGTCGGACGTAACTTTGTAAATAGATTCGCCACCCCGGGGTGGCGAAATTCTTGAATGGCTTACGTCCGGCAGTATCAGACCGGTACGAGACGCCCGACTGTACGCCCGTTTCGTCCGCCCCCGAGCCGGCGGGTGCTACACCCCGTCTCTCGCCGACCGGCGAGATCGAGCGTCTACCGACTGTCGCAATATCTCCTTGTAAAACACAGTTTTAAGAGAATTTAGTTCGTTTTGTGGTATAGAATGGGACAAGATATGAGCGTTCATTTTATTCCGCGGCAGGCCGGGCCGCGCGGACCGACGCGAGACCGTGGGTGGCGGGTGGTCCTCGGATGACGAAGCGACACGTCGAGGTTCCACCGGAGACACAGGCCGCGGTCGACGAGACGGTAGCGTACGTCGACGAGCGGCTCTCGGAGGGGGATACCGCCGCCGCCGTCGCGGAGATACTCGCCGACCTGTTCGGGGACAGCGAGGCCTACAAGCGGTACCAGCGCGGCGAGTCAGTCTCACCGATGACCCGGATGCGACTCCGGAGCTACGACCCCCGAAACGCACTCGTCGAGACCGAACACTGGGCCGAACAGAAACTCTCGGCCCTGCAGGAGACAAAGTGTCTCCGCTATCTCTGGTCCGGGTTCGACCTGTCGCCGCTGTCGAACAACATCGCCTTTGCGCTGCCGTTCCGGCAGACCCTCGCAAATCACCTGTTTGCGGAGGCCGGTGACGGGCTCCGCCTGTTCGGCGGGATCAAGATCCAGTGTGGCCACAACATCCACATGGGTGACAACGTCGTCGTCCACAACGACGTGCTTCTCGACGACCGCGGCGAGCTGGTGGTCGGTGACCGGGTCTCGGTTGCCGACCGGGCACACGTCCACACACACGCCCACGACACCGTCGACCAGACCGACGTCACCACGTACGAGACGGTCCTCGAGCCTGACGTCCGGCTCGGGTACGGGTCGATGGTCAGTGCGGGGTGTCGTATCGGGCGAAACGCGATGGTCGGCTCGGGGGCAAAGACCCTCGGTGACGTCCCGGCCCACCACATCGTGGCCGGGTCGCCGGCAAAGAGCGTCAAGATCAAACCCGGCTGGCAGTCGGCCGCCGACGGTCTCGGCCCGCTCACGGACAGACGCGAGCGCCGACAGCTCCCGACCGAGTTTCCGGAGCCGTTCGAGGCGTTTGACGAGTTCGGACGGGACCTCTCACCCCCCGGTGACGTCGCAGAACAGCGTGGCCGGTGACCGCGCCGACAGCCCCGCCGCGTCAAAAAAAGCCTGGACAGCGGCCCTGTCCACAGTGACTGCCCGTGTCGCGGGTGTCCGACCGTCGCCGGGACGCCGGGTGCCCGTCCTCGGCTGTCGTTACGACGGGCTGGAGCCTCGCGAGCAGGAGTCGACGCCGAACACCGAGTAGACGGGGCAGGTCCCCACCGCTGCCGTGGTGAGCATCACGACCGCAATAACCCCGAGCACCGGTGAGAGCACCGTCGGAAGTGAGAGCGCCCCGGCGAGGACCGCAATCGAGACAGCCCCGGCAACCGCACCGGTTGCCGTTCTGAGCACGCCGTCCGTCGAACCCACGTTCTGGTTCATACCACAACAATGCCTCCTACACGGATAACACCGTCGTTGAACAAACTACGCAATACCACAGCCGAGACAATCCCAAAAATAGGCCCATGCCAGCCCAAAACCGTATCTACCCCCCACAATGTGGCGCGCGAAACACAATATTCATACCTGTCCGGCACGTACAGAGAGCTGTGATGGACAGTCAGAAGAGCGGCACGCTCGGCGCGGCGTTCGTCCTCCTGCAGGGACTGGTGACCGCACTCTTCCCACAGATAAGTATCAAGTTCATCAAACAGATGGTCGGCAAGAACTTCGACAACGCCTCGGAACTCGAGGCAAAGCCGGCCTACCGCCGCCGGTTGCGCGCGCTCGGCGTCGGCATCGTCGCCGCGGCCGGGACGAGCCTCCTCCTCCAGGGTCTCGACGAGACAGACGACGAACCGGCCCCGACCGACGCCCCTGCTGAGGAAACGGGTCCCGAAGCCGACGAGACTGCCGAACCCGACGAGTAGCGGCGCTTCGCACACGACCAGCCGTCCACCCGGACCCGACCCTCCGGTTTCGGCTCACCCTCCGACCGGCGCGCCGGCGCTGTTTCACCGGCAGCAACACGCTGTCTCGGTTTATCCTCTGTCCTCCGGTAGCTAGCCCTGTCAATGACGAACCTGGCAATCGAAACACGAGGGTTGACGAAACGGTTTGGCGACGTGACCGCTATCGACGGGCTGGACCTGGCCGTCGAGGCCGGCGAGATCTTCGGCTTTCTCGGCCCGAACGGGGCCGGCAAATCGACGACGATCAACGTCCTCCTCGACTTCGTCTCACCGACGACCGGCACGGCGTCGATGCTCGGGCTAGACGTCCAGGCGGACCGAAAGGAACTCCACCGCCGGATCGGCGTCGTCCCGGAGAACTACGGGCTGTACGAGCGGCTGAGCGGGCGCCGCCACGTCGAACTCGCCATCGAGTTCAAGGGTGCGACCGACGACCCGGGGGCGTTGCTCGACCGGGTTGGGCTGTCACCGGAGGAGGCGAACCGACCGGCCGGCGAGTACTCGACGGGGATGGGACAGCGCCTCTCCCTGGCGATGGCGCTGGTCGGCTCGCCCGACCTGCTCATCCTCGACGAGCCGACAGGGGGGCTCGACCCGAACGGGGCACGCGAGCTCAGGGCGATCATCGAGGCGGAAAACGAACGGGGTGCAACGGTGTTTTTCTCCAGTCACGTCCTCGAACAGGTCGAGGCGGTCGCCGACCGTGTCGGGATCATGGACGGCGGGCAGCTAACCGCGGTCGACACCATCGAGCGACTCCGCCGGGACTCGGCCGGCGGGGCCCGGGTGACACTCAGCGTGGACCACGAACCCGAGCGGGCGCTGGGTGACCTTCCGAACGTCCGCGACATCGAGGTCACCGACGGCACTGTCCGGGCCACCTGTCTCGAACCGGAGGCAAAGCTCGCGTTCATCGACCGGGTGCAGGCGGTCACGACCGCCACCGACGTGCGGGTCGAGGAGTCATCGCTCGAGGAGATGTTCGCCAGCTACACCACCGAGGCGCAGGCCGACGAGCAGGCTGAACCGGCGGCCACCGCGGGGGTCGAGGCATGAGCGTCCGTACCGTCGCACGAAAGGACCTCGCCGACGCCGGCCGGTCGAAGGCACTCTGGGCGGTCACCCTGGCGGTCGTGCTGTTCACGGCCGGGATAACGGGGCTCGCCGGGGTGTCCACCGACCAGCCCGTCGGCGAGGTGTTCGGGCTCGCCTTCCAGGTCGTGGTCTTTGCACTCCCGGTCGTTGCGCTGTTTCTCGCGAAGGGGGCGCTCACCGGCGAGCGCGAGTCGGGGTCGCTCCGGGTGCTGTTGAGCCTCCCGCCCTCCCGCGGTGACATCCTCGTCGGGAAGCTCATCGGCCGGACGGCGCTGATGCTCGTCGCGACGCTCGTCGGCGGCGTCGCGACCGGACTGGTCGTCGTTGCGTTGCTCGGCGGCGGGCTCGAACTGTTGGTGCCGTTCATGACCTTTCTCGGGCTGATGGGGATGGCCTTCGTCGCCGTTGGCCTCGGTATCTCCGCCGTTAGCCCGACCGACGGCCGGGCGACTGCCTCTGCCGTCACCGTCTACATCGTCCTCGTCGCGATGTGGGACCTCATAGAGGCGGGCATCGGGGCCGGTGCCGTCGAACTCGGCCTTCTGGAGGCCGGGAGCCGGCCGGCGTGGTTACAGCTTCTCGGCCTCCTCCCGCCGAACCAGGCCGCGGGCGCCGCGTACGAGGCCGCAACCGCCGGCGGGCGCGCCCTCGCCGCCGACCCGTTCGCGTCCGTGTGGCTCCCGACGCTCGTCCTGCTCGCGTGGCTCGTTGTCCCGGTCGCGGGCGGCTACCTCCGGTTCCGGAAGGCCGATATCGGGTAGCCCTCTCCTTACCCGCCCCTGCCGGCGGCCACTCCCCCGCGGTGGGGGTGGCCGCATCGTGTTAACTTTGACATCGGTTCCACCAGACAGCAAATGCTTCGAGCCAGGATTCTGCTGTCGTCGGCTTGACATGGCTAAACGTATTTGAAAACAAAGAAGTTCGTCGTTTTACTTCACGAAAGACACGTTCCACACTATTCCGATTTCCGTGGCGACGGATATGAAATCGGAGTCCAAGTCGCGACAGTGCTGCTTGGAGGTTGTCGGCGTCGTCGATGAGAAATGTCGCATCGTCGATGTCGTATTTCCCACGGAGTTCACGGAGAAACATGTGCGTCAGTCCCGAATTTGTGGCTGGAAACAGTCGGACGTGCAGGAATTAGTTAGTCTTGGGATCACCGGCAGCGTACAGCCAGTAACGTTCGGTCCCGAGCTGAATTACAGTCTCGTCAAGCGCAACGTAATTCGACGATCTGGTGCCGGTCGGCTGTAGATCGGCTTTCTGCACCCAGTTGTGGATAGCAGTTCGACTGCGTTGGACACCCAACGTTTCAAGATGCTGTTTAGTATTTGAAAGCGACAGGTCGGCCAGATGTAATTGAATACTCGCTTCAACGATCTCCTCGGGTGTCCGCTCTCGCTCCACAAACTCCAAATCACTCCAGTCGTTACTGCCACTGAGGCGGTCGGTTTCGGGCATAGACACTTCGAACATCGACCGCCTCGCTCTTATCTTAACACGATGTGGTGGCCGGCCCCGAAGGTTTATGTCCGTCCTCGGAGGGGGCGGGACCATGCAGATCACCGATGTGACACAGTACCACGCGACACACGAGATGGACGGGGCGTTTCACCCGACCTGGATCCCGGGGTTCGCACAGGGGAGCCACGAGGCGGAGCTCTTCGAGGTTGAGACCGACGCCGGGATTACGGGCGTCGCCGCCGGGCCGAGCCTCGGCGGCCTGCGGTACGACGACCAGCTTGCGGGGCTTCTGGTCGGCGAGAACCCACACGACATGCGGACGGTCCTCGGGAAACTCGACAGTTTCCGGCTGAGTGGCCCCCGCCCCTGGCACGTCGAGATGGCGCTCTGGGACATTATCGGCAAAGACGCCGGAAAGCCGGTTCACGAACTGCTCGGCGGGACGGCGGACCCGGTCCCGGTCTACGCCTCGACGGGGGCGGTCATGGACGCCGAGGACCGTATCGAGTATATCGACGAGCACGTCGTCGACGAGGGGATTCAGGCGGTCAAACTCCGGGTGACCGAACTCGACCAGGTCGATATCGTCCGGGAGGTCCGGGCCGCCTTCCCCGACCTGACGCTGCTGGTCGACGTCAACAAGGGGTGGGCAATCCGGGCGGTCGAGCCCGAGGTCGAGTGGTCGTACAAGGATGCGCTCCGGTTCGCGCGACAACTGGAGGAACTCGGCGGTGTCGGCTGGCTCGAGGAGCCGTTGCCGCGCCACCAGTACGCCCGGTACGCGGCGCTGCGGGAGGCGACCACTGTTCCGATTGCCGGGGCGGAGTTCAACGACGGGGTTGGCGAGCTCACCGAGTTCGTTCGGCAGGATGCTCTCGACGTGCTGCAGGCCGACGCCGCGCTCGCGACGGGGATCAAACGCGCCGTCGATATCGCGGCGATGGCCGACGCCAACGGCACCGAGTTCGTCCCCCACACGTGGACCAACGGGGCGGGGTTCGCGGCCAATCTACACGTGATGGCTGTCGCCGGGAGCCCGTGGTGTGAGTATCCGCTGGAACCGCCGTGGGACCCCGACGTCGTTTCGTTTTTTCTCGAGGAGTCGTTCACCCATAAAAACGGCCACGTCGAACCGCCGACCGACCCGGGGCTGGGTATCACGGTCGACTGGGACGCAGTCGACGACGCCTGAGTATGGCTGTTGTGTATGACGACGGCCCACACCGGCAGGCGCGGTCAGTCGATGAGCACCCGGTCGGTGAGCCAGTGTTCGTCGAGTGGGCCATCCCGCCGGTTCGAGAGCCCGAACACGTAGGTCACCGTCCGCCCGTCGGGGCCGGTGAGTGTGACACGCTGT
>JAQCNN010000129.1 GCA_028275005.1 Salinirussus sp. | reverse complement strand
CCGTCGGGGTGTTCGCGGGACCGCGACAGCAACAGGAGCCGGGGGGTCTCGACCCCGCCGGCGGCGAGTACGAACTGACGGGCAGGCTGTTCGTACTCCCCGTCCGGCGTCGCGTAGCGGGCGGCGGTCACGCGTTCGCCGTCGGTCTCCAGCCGCTGGACCGGGGCACGGTCGACGACCCGCGCACCGGCCGCCTCGGCCTTCTCGATGTGGTGGTCGGCGCTGTACTTCGCGCCCGAGGGACAGACCGGCTGGCAGGTCCCGTAGCCGACACAGGCGCCCCGGCCGTTGTAGGCCTCGGAGTTGCGGGCGTTTGGCACCGAGTGGGTCGCGATCCCCAGTCGCTCACAGGCCGGCGCGAACAGCGAGTCACTGTAGCTGGGCTGGAAAGCGGGCATCGGGAACGGCTCGGAGCGAGGCGGTGCAAAGGGGTTGTCGTCGGCCCCGGCCACGCCCAGTGCCTGCTCCGCGTCGGCGTAGTAGGGGCGCAGGTCGTCGTAGTCGACCGGCCAGGCGGGACCGGGGCCGTTCTCGCCGGCAAAGTCCCGCTCGTGAAGCCGCATCACCATCCCCTGCCAGTGGAGTGTCGACCCGCCGACCCCTTTCACGCGGGCGACGTTCAGCGGGTAGTATCGGTCGCCACCCGCGGTGTATTCGTCGCGCTGGCCGCCCATCCCCCAGACGTCCCCGCCGTCGAAGGCCGGGCGGAGCGACCGCTCCATCCGGCCCTCGCGGTCGGCAGGGTCGAACCGGGGGCCGGCCTCTAGGACGACCACCTCGTGGCCCGCCTCGGCGAGTTCGTGGGCGACGAGCGCCCCCGCCGGCCCCGCACCGACGACACAGACGTCGGCCCGGCCCTTTGGTGCCCTGCTCATCGCGACTGGATTAGGTAGACCTAAACTTGTGTGTTCCGGCTCCCGCCGACGGCACTTTTTATCACGGTAAAGCCCAACATGCAGGGTGGGATGAGCGACACAGACGACACCGAACTCGAGGCGCGACTGGCCGAACAGGACGAGTTCGAGCCACCGGAGTCCTTTGTCGAACAGGCAAACGTCACCGACGTGGGGGTCTACGACGAGTTCGAGGAGGAGTGGCCCGACTGCTGGGAGCGGGCCGCCGACATGCTCGACTGGGACGAGGAGTACGACCAGGTGCTCGACGACTCGAACCCGCCGTTTTACGAGTGGTTCACCGGGGGGTCGCTGAACGCCTCGCACCAGTGTATCGACCGTCACCTCCCCGAGCGAGCCGACGAGGCGGCCATCGAGTGGGTCGGCGAACCCACCGACGAGCCCGACCGGACCATCACCTACGAGGAACTGTACGAGGAGGTCAACGAGCTCGCCGCCGCGCTCCGTGAACTCGGTGTCGGTGAGGGCGACGTCGTCACGATGTACATGCCGATGGTGCCCGAACTCGCGCTTGCCCTGCTCGCGTGTGCGCGGGTCGGCGCGCCCCACTCGGTGGTGTTTGCGGGCTTCTCCGCGAACGCGCTGGCCGAGCGGATGAACGACGCCGACTCGGCGTATCTGCTGACGGCAGACGGCTACTACCGCCGCGGGGACCCGCTGGACCACCTCGAGAAGACAAACGAAGGCCTCGCCGAAGTCGAGCACGACGTCCAGACGGTCGTGGTCGACCGGCTGGGCGAGGACGGCTTCGGGCACGACCTGAGCGCGGACCAGCACGACTACGACGACCTGCTCGCCGACCACCGCGGCGCGGAGGTCGAGCCGGTCGAGCGCGACGCCGAGGACATGCTCTTTCTGATGTACACCTCGGGGACCACGGGCAAGCCAAAGGGGGTCAAACACACCACCGGCGGGTATCTCTCGTGGGTGACCTGGACCGCACGGACCGTGCTGGATATCAAACCCGAGGACACCTACTTCTGTACCGCCGATATCGGGTGGATCACCGGTCACTCCTACATCGTCTACGGCCCCCTCTCGCTGGGGACGACGACAGTCATGTACGAGGGGACACCCGACCACCCCGACAACGACCGGCTGTGGGAGATCGTCGAGGACCTCGGGGCGAACCAGTTCTACACCGCCCCCACCGCGATCCGCTCGTTCATGAAGTGGGGCGAGCAGTACCCCGACCGTCACGACCTCTCCTCGCTGCGCCTGCTGGGGACGGTCGGCGAGCCGATCAACCCGAAGGCCTGGAAGTGGTACTACAAACACATCGGCAAGGAGGGCTGTCCTATCGTGGACACGTGGTGGCAGACCGAGACCGGCGGGATGATGATCACGACCCCGCCCGGCGTCAGGAGTATGAAGCCGGGCGCTGCGGGCCCGCCGTTACCCGGCGTCGACGTCCAGGTCGTCGACGGCGAGGGCGAGGCGGTGCCCGCCGGCGGGGCCGGCTATCTGACTGTCCAGAAGCCCTGGCCGGGGATGCTCCGCACCCTCTATCGTAACGACGAGCGGTTCATCGAGGAGTACTGGTCGGCCTACTCGGACACCGACTCCGACGACCCCGAGGACTGGGTCTACTTCCCGGAGGACGGGGCGAAGGTCGACGACGACGGCTACATCACGGTCGTCGGCCGGGTCGACGACGTGGTCAACGTCTCCGGCCACCGGCTGGGGACGATGGAGATCGAGTCCGCCGTTGTTGCGGCGGAGGGGGTCGCGGAGGCCGCCGTCGTCGGCGCCGACCACGACGTCAAGGGTGAGGCCGTCCACGCCTACGTCATCGTCGAGGACGGCTACGAGGCCGGCGAGGAGATGCGCGGGCGCATCGAGGAGTCCGTCGAGGACGCCATCGGCCCCATCGCCCGGCCCGAGCGGGTCGTGTTCACGCCCGAACTCCCGAAGACCCGGTCGGGGAAGATCATGCGCCGGCTCCTCGAGGAGGTCTCCGACGGCGAGGAACTGGGTGACACTGCCACCCTCCGGAACCCCGAAGTCGTGGAGGACATCCGCCAGGAGGTCCAGGGCGACTGACGCCCGGTCGGGGTCCGTGGACCCGGTCGCCGTGCTGTGCCGTTTCCGGCGGTACGGACGAACGGGTGGCGAGTGCCGTCAGAAACTGACCCCAGCCCGTCGGGTCACGTCGAGTGAGCCCGCGAGCGGCCAACCGGTGCTACTGGGAGACAGTGTGTGTCAGCCGGCCAACCCCCTCGACCGAGACGGTGACCTCGTCGCCGTCGGCGAGCGGGCCGACACCCTCCGGGGTCCCGGTCGCGACCACGTCACCGGGTTCGAGTGTGAGGTAGGTCGTGATCTCGGCGATCAGCTCCGGGACCGAGAAGATCAGGTGTGTCCGGTCCGCGCTCTGTCGGGTCTCGCCGTTCTGGAGCAGCCGGACCTGTGCGTCCGCGGGGACGTGTTCGGGGTCGGCGACGACGGGGCCGATGGGGGCGGCGTTGTCGAAGGCCTTTCCGCGCACCCAGTTTTGCTCCTGGCGCTGGTCGTCGCGGTTCGAGACGTCGTTGACGCAGGTGTACCCTGCAACGACGTCCATCGCCGCCTCCTCGGCCACGTTGCGGCACTGCTGGCCGATGACGACACCCAGTTCGGCCTCGTAGTCGACCCGTTCCTTTCCCGCTGGGAGCGGAACCTCGCTCCCGTGGCTGGCCAGGGCGTTTGGCGGCTTCAGAAACAGCAACGGCCGGTCCGGGAGGTCGGAGTCCTGTTCGTCGGCGTGGTCGGCGTAGTTCAGCCCGACACAGACGACCTTCGAGGGCTCGACCGGCGGGAGGATATCCACGGCGTCCGGGTCGTAGGTCTGTCCTGCTGCCTCGATGATACCACCGGACCCACAGGTCGCGGTGTCCGCCGGGGCGCCGGACTCGTCGACCCACTCGCCCGTTCGTGCCGTGCCTGCGCCGTCGCGGAATCTGACGCGTTTCATACACCTCGTTTCCGGTGGGGGGACTTAGGGGTTTGTGGCTCCGGGTTACCGGCCACGGCCCCTTGAGTCGTCCCGGGTCCCTCAGATCTCCTTGAAAACGGTCGTGTTGTCGTGTTCCATGAGGCCGTCGAGGGTCTCGTCGACCTGCTCGCGCAGGTCTTCCATCCGCTCGGTCAGCTTCCGGTACTCGGCGCTGGAGTGGTGGTCGACATCGGGGGAGGCCTCGAGTGCGGCTCGCTTCGAGGACAGCGCGAACAGCTCCTGGCTGTAGTCGTCGTACTCCGCGCGCTGGAGGAGCACCTCGATAACAGACCCCAGCTCGGCCTGTGAGACGGGTTTTGTCAGGTAGTCGTCAAACGGCATATCGACGATATCCGTCGCCGGGTCGACGGCGGTGAGCATCGCGACCTGTGGGTCGTAGCCACGGGCGCGGATCTCGTGGAGCACCTCGTCGCCGGACATCCCCGGCATCCGCCGGTCGAGGAACACGACATCGACAGCGTCGTCGACCGCATCTAGCGCCTCCTGCCCGTCACTCGCGGTTCTCACCGAACAGCGCTCCGAGACCCAGAGCTCGTACACCGTGAGCAGGTCCGGCTCGTCGTCTACAAGCAACACGGTCGCCTCCTTGTCGGAGTCCCTCATTTTTGATAATACGTACTTGTTTGATAAGCCCGCTACCTGATAAATCCTGCCTGCGTTATGACAGCTGAAACGCGGACCGCGGCCGTGTGGGTCCGGAGCACCCGCTGGCTTCTTGAGCCCCGGCACACCAGTGGTGGGTATGGTGATAGACACCGGCGCCGTCTCGACAGTCACCTTCGACTCCTACAGTACAGTCGTCGACGTGGACGCGGCAGAGCAGGCCCTCGCCGAGCGGGTGGACGGGGACCCGACGCCGGTCTCGCGGCGCTGGCGGTCCCGGTCGCTCATGTACACGATGATCGCCAACTTCGTCGACGCCTACCAGCCGTTCTACGAGATGAACCGGGACGCCCTGACCTACGCGCTCGCGGCCCACGGGGTGGACGTCTCCGCCGAGGAGCGCGACGAGATCCTCGCCGTCTATCACGAACTCGACGTCTTCGAGGACGTGCGCGGCGGGATGGAACGGCTCCGTGACGCGGGCTACCCACTCTACGTCGTCTCGAACGGCAACCCCGAGATGCTCGCCTCGATGGTCGAACACGCCGGCATCGGGGACCTGCTCGTGGACACGGTCAGCGCCGACGAGGTCGAGACGTTCAAACCACACCCCGAGATCTACCGCCACGCCGCCGCCCGCACGGGAACGCCGGTCGACGAGGTCGTCCACGTCAGCGCCGGCCAGTTCGACATCGCGGGCGCGGTCCACGCCGGGATGCAGGGCGCCTGGCTCAACCGCGAGGACGGCCCCCAGGAGGTGTTCGGCCCACAGCCCGACACCGTCGCCGGCTCGATTCACGAGCTTGCCGACAGCTTAGAGTAGCTGTAGCAGCCATCGCCCGGAGTGGGTGACCAGCAGGGCGGAGCCCGCCAACAGCAGCACACCGACCACCGCCTGCTCGCGGGCCGACCGGCGCGGCCCGGCCGCGACACGCCCGAGGTCGCCGTCCAGCTCCGGGTCCAAGTCCTCCCCCGAGAGGTCGCCGGGGGCGGTCGCCGTCGGCTCGGTGCCCTGCCAGCGACGGTACGCCCGGAGACACCACAGCCCCCCGGTGCGCAGCCCAAGCAGGCCTGCGACGAGGGGAAGGCCGAAGAACAGGAGGACCGCCCAGAGGTCGAGTGTTGGAGAGACCATCGGTCAAGGTTGTGGCGGAGGCGTGGAATGGCTTGCGACCCACGACAGCCGTCCGGACCGGCCCCGTGGAGTGGCTACGGGCACACACCGGAACACAGTTTTGTCACTGCGGGCACTAGTCCGTGTATGTCCGAGATTGACCCCGATACGCTGTTGCCCAGCCCGCGGATGCGTGACCAGGCCTGCGAGGGTGCGGTGACACAGGTCCACCGCGGTGACCGCTACGCGGCGGAGGGTGACAGCTTCAGCATCGACGGCGAAACCTTCGAGATCGTGGACGTGCGCGAGCGAAAACTGGGCGACATGACCGACGAGGACGCCCGCCGGGAGGGGGCACGGGACCTGGAGCACTACCGGGAGATCCTGGACCGCGCCCACGATAACTTCGAGTGGGACGACGACAGCGACGTCGTCATGCATCGGTTCGAAGCGCAGTAGCCCTGCAGGGAGCGACTGAGCGGGACCGGGACCGAGGCCGACCGGTCTACGAGCTGACGCAGCCGTTCGTCACCAGTATCTCGTCGGGCTCGACCGTGACGTTGAGCTCCGGCGAGTCACACGACGCTGGAGCCGAATACTCACGGGTGACGGTCCGGCCATCCCGTACCGAGACCCGAACCTCCGTCGGGGTACCGACAACGAGTTCGACTCGTCGCCCTCGCCCGGAGCAAGGGTGTACGACCCGCTGAGGAGCTCTGTCGACCCGCGGCTAGCGGTGACCGTCACCTGGACTGATACTGCCGGCTGTACGTCTGTAACGAATCTCGCGACCCCGGGGTCGCGGATATCTTCAAACAGTTACAGCCAGCAGTATGACTCGTCGAGGGCGTTCGTCACGAACACCTCCAGTTGTGGCTTGTGGGCGGTGGACTCATCACCGAAAGCCG
>JAQCNN010000128.1 GCA_028275005.1 Salinirussus sp. | reverse complement strand
GCGTGGGCGGTGTCGAGACAGACCTCGAGGTCCTGCTCGGAGCGGTCGAGCACCGCCCGGAGGTGCTCGAAGTCGCCACCGAGTTTCGTCCCGCTACCGGCGTCGGACTCGACGAGGACTGTCACCCCGTCCGGAACCGCAAGTTCGTCGAGCGTCGTCGCTGCGTTCTCCAGTCCGCTTTCGACGCCTGCGCCCGTGTGCGCTCCGAGATGGACGTTGACGTACCGCACCCCCAAGGTGTCGGCAACGTCGACCTCCCGTTGCATCGACGCGATCGACTTCTCCCGGAGGTCGGGTTTTGGCGTCGCGAGATTCACGAGGTAGGAGGCGTGGATGACCCACGGGCCGATATTGCCCGCCTTGGAGGCCTCACGGAACTGCGCGGCGTTGTCGGGTTCGACGTCCGGGTCCTGCCACACCTGTGGTGAGTGTGAGAAGATCTGCCCGCAGTTCCCGCCGACCTCCTGCTGTTCGTCGACGGCGTTGTGGACGCCACCGGCAACTGACGCGTGCGCACCGACGCGAAGTGTCATACCCTTCTGTGGGGCCCGCTGGTTTTTACCGACTGCGACTGCCGGCCGGCAGGGTCACCCGACGGCTCCGGGTGTGACTCATCGCCCTGGGACGGTCCGTTCGCGGACCCACTGGTCGGTGCCGTACTTCCGGGCAGCTATCTCGCGTGCCCGCTCCAGCTCCCCGTCGGTCCACTCCCCCCGCTCGGCACCACACCACCCAGACAGCGCCGCCTCGAACGCGTCGACGGTCCTCTCGCGGTCGGCGCCACACTCCGCCCGGACGGAGGTCACCCGCTCGCGAAACCGCTCCGGTGAGAGGGCAGCGGCGAAGACGCCGAGGTGGGGCTCGACCGCGCGGGTGTGGGTGACCGAGCCGTGCTGGATGACGGCCTCACGCTGGCGGTACTGGGCGTTGCCGCTGATCTTCCTGCCGTCGACCCCGATGTCGTGGGCGGGGTCAAGTGCCCGGAGATAGCAGGCCGGGCGGTGAACCGCCGGCGCGGGGTCCGCGAGGAAATCCGCGCCGACGCCGAGCCGGGCCAGGCCCGCGAGCACCGGCTCACAGAGCAGTTCGTAGGCCGCCTCCAGGTCACCGGGGAGCGCCTCGGCCGGCGCGACAATCGAGTAGGAGGCATCGCCGGCGTGGTCGTGGTAGATGCCCCCGCCGCCGGTCTGCCGGCGGGTCACGTCGACACCGCTGTGCTCGCAGTAGCCCCAGTCGACGGTCTCCGGCTCCTGGCCGTAGCCCAGCGAGAGCGTGTTCGGCTCCCACCGGAAGACCCGGACTGTCGCCGGCCCGCCGGCCGCGACCGTCTCCGCGGCGACCTCCTCTAACGCCATCTGCATCGGGCCCGACCGTGTCTCCTCGGGGACGAGCCGCCACTCACAGTCGGTCAGCTCCATGTCCGGCGTCGGGTGGCCGAGGGCAAAGCAGTTGTGTCGCCCTGGCGGGTTCGGCCCCCTGTTTTTTATTCTAGTCGTCGGTTGTGGATGTATGACCGGTCTCCTCGCGCTGGAGCCGACCGACGACGTGGCGACGTTCGCACAGCGGGTCGAACGGCTGGAGTACGACTCGCTGTGGACCGGCGAACTCTGGGGGCGGGACTCCTTTGTCGCGCTGACCAGTGCCGCCGAAGCGACCGACGAGGTCGGTCTGGGTACCGCCATCGTCAACGTCTACGGGCGCACGCCGGCGACGCTCGCGCAGGCGGCTGCGACCCTCGATACCGCCTCGGACGGGCGCTTCCGGCTGGGGCTGGGAACCAGCACCGCGAAAGTCGTCGAGGACCTGCACTCGATGTCCTTCGAGAACCCGCCCCGCCGCACCCACGAGACCGCCGAGCTCGTCGGGGAGTTTCTCACCGCGGAGGGCCGGGTCTCCTACGACGGCGAACTGTTCTCGGTGGCCGACTTCCCCTCGATGGGGAGGGACGTGCCGGTGTACACGGCCGCGCTGGGGCCCGCGATGCGGCGCGTGACCGGCCGTGTCGCCGACGGCTGGCTACCCCACAATATCCCCTTCCACGACCTCGCCAACGCCTTCGAGACCGTCGCCGAGACGGCCCGGGAGGCGGACCGTGACCCCGCGTCGATCACGGTCGCACCCTACGTCCCCTCGGCGGTCAGTGAGGACCGCGAGGCGGCGTTACGGACCGCCCGGGGCCACATCGCCTACTACGTCGGTAGCGGCGAGGGGTACCGTGCGGCGGTCGCCGCCCACTACGACGGCGCGGAGGCGGTCGCGGAGGCCTGGCGGGAGGGCGACCGCGAGGGTGCCCGCGAGGCCGTGACCGACGACATGCTCGAGGGGCTGACCGTCGCCGGGACACCCGAGGAGGCCCGTGAGCAGCTCGACGGGGTTGCCGCCCTCGACATCATCGACGAGCCGATCGTGGTCATTCCGTCCGGGGCCAGCGACGAGGTGGCCGACCGGACTGTCGAGACGCTCGCGCCGGCGCACCGCTAAGCGCACGGCTCAAGTCCGTCCAGCCCCACCTCTTGTCCGATGAGTGACTCCCGATCCGGCCCGCTCTCGCCCGACCGCCCGGACGCCGAGCAGGCCTTTCGTGTCGACGCACCCTTCGAGCCTGCCGGCGACCAGCCCGAGGCCATCGAGCAACTCGCCGAGGGCTTTCGGCAGGGGATGGACCAGCAGACGCTGCTGGGCGTGACGGGGTCGGGCAAGACCAACACCGTCTCGTGGGTGGTCGAGGAGATCCAGAAGCCGACGCTGGTGATCGCCCACAACAAGACGCTGGCGGCACAGCTCTACGAGGAGTTTCGCGAGCTCTTTCCGGACAACGCCGTCGAGTACTTTGTCTCCTACTACGACTACTACCAGCCCGAGGCCTACGTCGAGCAGACGGACACCTACATCGACAAGGACGCCTCGATCAACGACGAGATCGACCGGCTCCGCCACTCCGCGACCCGGTCGCTGTTGACCCGGGAGGACGTCATCGTCGTGGCCTCGGTGTCGGCGATCTACGGGCTCGGTGACCCGCGTAACTACGTCGACATGTCTCTGCGCGTCGAGAGCGGCCAGCAGGTGGACCGCGAGGAGCTGTTGGCCCGGCTGGTCGACCTGAACTACGAGCGCAACGACGTCGACTTCACCCAGGGCACCTTCCGGGTTCGCGGGGACACCGTCGAAATCTACCCGATGTACGGCCGCTACGCCGTCCGGGTGGAGTTCTGGGGCGACGAGGTCGACCGGTTGCGGAAGGTCGACCCCCTGGAAGGGGAGGTCATCAGCGAGGAGCCTGCCGTCCTGTTGCACCCCGCCGAGCACTACTCGATCCCCGAACAGCGCCTCGAGCGGGCAATCGAGGAGATCCGCGACCTCAAGCAGGACCGGGTCCGTCACTTCGAGCGCCAGGGTGACATGGTCGCCGCCCAGCGCATCGAGGAGCGGACCACCTTCGACCTCGAGATGCTGGAGGAGACCGGCTACTGTTCCGGTATCGAGAACTACTCGGTCCACCTCTCGGACCGCGAGTCCGGCGAGGCACCGTACACCCTGCTGGATTACTTTCCCGAGGACTCCCTGACGGTGGTCGACGAGTCCCACCAGACCCTGCCCCAGATCCGCGGACAGTTCGAGGGTGACAAGAGCCGGAAGGACTCGCTGGTCGAGAACGGCTTCCGGCTCCCAACCGCCTACGACAACCGGCCGCTGACCTTCGAGGAGTTCGAGGAGAAGACGGGACAGACGCTGTACGTCTCGGCAACCCCCGCCGACTACGAGCGCGAGACGAGCGACCAGGTCGCCGAACAGATCGTCCGGCCGACACACCTCGTCGACCCGGCGGTCGAGGTGGCGTCCGCGGAGGGACAGGTCTCAGACGTCATCGAGCGGCTCCAGGCGCTGCCCGACGACGAGCGGGCGCTGGTCACCACCCTCACAAAGCGGATGGCCGAGGACCTCACCGAGTATCTCGGCGAAGCCGGCATCGACGTCGAGTACATGCACGACGAGACCGACACGCTCCAGCGCCACGAACTCATCCGGAAGCTCCGGCTCGGCGAACTCGACTGTATCGTCGGGATCAATCTGTTGCGGGAGGGGCTCGACATCCCGGAGGTGTCCCTCGTTGCGATCCTGGACGCCGACCAGGAGGGCTTCCTGCGGTCGGAGACAATGCTCGTCCAGACGATGGGGCGGGCGGCTCGGAACGTCAACGGCGGGGTCGTGCTCTACGCCGACGACCCGAGTGACGCGATGGAGTCGGCGATCGCCGAGACCCAACGACGCCGGGAGATCCAGCGGGAGTACAACGAGGAACACGGCTACGAGCCGACGACCATCGACAAGCCGGTCGGGGAGACGAACCTCCCCGGCGCCGAGACCGACACCGGCGAGGCCGCCAGCCTCGACCCCGAGGACGCCGACGAGGCGGCCCGTGCCATCGAGGAGCTCGAGACCCGGATGGAGGAGGCCGCGGACAACCTCGAGTTCGAACTCGCCGCCGACATCCGCGACCGGATCCGCGACCTCCGACAGGAACACGAACTCGCTAGCGACGACGGCGTGCCGGTCCCGGAACCCGACTTCGAGTAACCGGCCTCTCCTCTTGCCCGACGTGACGGGAGCTTCTTTGTCGCGGCCCCCGACCACAGAGTATGGCAACTACCGACGCCAGCACTGCCGCTGGCGCCGACATCGATATCCCCGACGCCGCCACCGAACGGACAGTCACCGCCAACGGCCAGCGGGTCCACTACCTGACTGCCGGGGACGGCGACCCGACACTTCTCCTGCTCCACGGCGGGATCATCGACGCCGCCCACATCAGCTGGGGCGAACATATCGGGCCGCTGGCCGAGCACGCCACCGTCCTCGCGCCGGACCTACCGGGCTACGGTGCGAGCCCGGTGCCAGACGGCGAGTGGTCAGTTCCTCACCACGTCGACACTGTCGCGGCCATGCTCGCGGAACTCGAGGTTGAAGACGCGGTGCTCGCGGGCGTCTCGATGGGCGGAGGGGTCGCGGTCGGCGTCGGGCTTGAGGCCCCCGAGCGTGTCGACCGGCTGGTCGCCTTCGACCCCTTCGCACTCGGGGGCGGGCTCCCCAACGGCCGGCTCTCCTGGCTGCTGGCGAACGTCCAGGTCACGAACTACCTCTCGGTCGCCCTGATGCGCCGGAGCCGTGGGTTCGTCGAGAGCTCGGTCAACGGGCTCTGCTCCGAGGGAAACGAGGTCAGCGACGTCACCGTCGACCGGGTGTTCCAGGAGGTCAAGCGGCCAAACGCGGGTGCGGCGTTCCGGAAGCTCCGCTCCTACGAGGTGACTCGGGAGGGCTACCGGACGGACTACTCCCCACGACTCGGGGAGCTGGCGGTGCCCGCCCGCTT